>NZ_KB912914.1 GCF_000383875.1 Caldibacillus debilis DSM 16016
TGGTGTAACACCCTCCCCAGGAAGATCCTGGAATATCGTTCACCAAACGATGCGTTTCATGAAGAGTTACGAAACATCGCTTGATCATAACCATATTTTGGATTACTGTGAGTTGTTGCATTTATTATTGCAATTTAAGAAAAAATTTTATTTCATGTAAAACTCAGGAAAAAGTGGAAAATTGAGGTTTTTTGTGCAATAATGGTGTTGAAAATTCCGTTTCCGGGGAAAAAAAGCGCCTGCTGTCACCAGGGAGCAGCAGGCCAATCAACAGAGGGTAATGATTGAAATATCATTGGTGCGAACTAGGAGGTTGAAGGATTAGTTCATTGGAATGATATTTCATTTTTTATTATAACGAATCTTGACGTATCTGAAAGATTTTTTCATAAATTCAATAATATTTCGGCAAACATTCATTTAATTTAAGCGGAACAGGTGATTCTATTGCACATCGGCAAAAGATTATTGTATTTGCGTAAAAAAAATTCATTATCCCTGGAACAGGCGGCCCAGGGCATCGTCTCCTCCACCCATCTCAGCAACATCGAAAACGGCCGTTTCCAGCCTTCCGATGAAATCCTGCAATTGCTGGCGAAAAAATACAAGGTCCCGGAAAAATATTTGCTCGCCTACGATAAAAAGGATCCGCAGATCGACCAGCCGTTAAAAGAAGTCCTGTTTTTCCTCATTACCGACAAGACGGCGGAAGCGGAGACCCGATTGAAGAAAGTCCGGGAAAAGGGATTCATTCCCCATCTCGAGCAGGAGTTGGAATACAACATCCTGCACACCTGCATGCTGGTCAAAAAAAATCTCCCTTACGAGGAGGAACTGGAAAAATTAAATCTGTTGGTCAACGGGGATGAACTGGAATACCCGAGCTACGTCCATCAATGCTACGCCTACCTGATGGAACAGATCTCTTTTCGCCAGGGCGATTTCGAGAAATGCTACCACTACATCCAAATCTTTTTAAAATACAATCTGCCGCCCTCCGTCTACGCCACCATCCAATTTCACCTGCTCATCATCCTGTTTCATCTGCGGAAGCGGATTTTGGCCGTCAAGCAGGCGGAAAAAGGGTTGAAAATCTTTTTTCAAAACCACCAATGGAAGTTTGTGACCGAGACATACAACATCCTGCTTGCCATTTACTGGACGGAAGAAGACTATGAAACGGCGTTGAATTACGGGAAAAAGGCGCTGGAATTGGCGGAAACCTTCAAGTTCGAAGATACCAAATCCAGGGTATACCACAACTTGGGAATCACCTATAAATCGCTGAAAATGTATGAAACGGCCGAGGAGATGCTCGCAAAATCCATCGAATTGCATCGGAAAGCGAACCAATTTCCGAGAAATTCCCTTTGGTCGATCCTCGACATGTTTGCCGAAATCGACGACAAAGAAAAGTTCGCCCATTGGTATCAGCAAGTGGACCCGGATGATGAGGAGTTTTTCTATCTGTACGTCAAGATGAATCCGGACAAAATCGGCGAATACCTCGACAAATTGGACAAGCTGGCGCAAAAGGCGGAAAAAGACGGCCGATGGGACTTGGCCGTCGAAGCCTATCATCTCTTGAGCAAGTATTTTTACGAAAACAGAAAATACAAAACGGCGATCCGGTATTATCAAAAAATCATCTGCATTCACGAAAGGGACAAAAAAACCCTGTGGAAAAAAATCGGGTTTACCGTTCCCCTGTCCTTTTTCGCTTTCGCCATTCCCCATTAGATCCCGGAACCGGGAGCTTCCGCCGGTCCGGGATCCTTCCTGTCCGGGACCCCTTTCGCGGGGGAAAGCCGTTCAAACTTCACGGCGCGCAAGGAATCCCTTTCGGCATACGTCAGTCCCCCGGGAAAGCCCCGCCATTCCTCCTCCGTCCGGACAGGCTCCGCCAATCCGGGGGATGAAAGGCGGCGGAAACCGGCGGCCCCTTTCACCGGGATCGCACCCGCGTGGGGACCGCCCCATTCACCGGGGCCCCTTTGGCGCATGGCTTTTTTGAAATCCCTCCCGGATGCCGGAGAAAAGATGCGTTTCAGCGCGCCGGGCTCGCCAAACCTTGTTCCAGCAATCGATCCAGGGCCGCGCAGACGGCCAATTTCACATGTTCATAGGTCAGGCCGCCTTGCATGTACACGATGTATGGCTGCCGGATCGGCCCGTCGGCGGTCAATTCCAGGCTCGCCCCTTGAATGAACGTCCCCGCCGCCATGATCACTTCATCCGAATAGCCGGGCATTTCGCTCGGCTCGGGCAGAACGTGGGCATTCACGGGAGAGGCGCTCTGGATCGCCTGGCAGAAAGAAACCATCCGCTTCGGATCGGAAAATTGGATGGATTGGATGATGTCCGTCCGTTTCTCGTTCCAGGCCGGGTTCGTCTTCATTCCCAGCTTTTCGAGAACCGCCGCCGTGAAAACCGCTCCTTTCAAAGCCTGGCTGACGGCATGGGGCGCAAGGAAAAACCCCTGGTACATTTCCAGCAGGCTGTACAGGGTGGCTCCTCCTTCCCTCCCGATCCCGGGACTCGCCAGGCGATTGGCGCATTTTTCCACCAATTCCTTTTTTCCCGCAATATAGCCGCCGGTTTTTACGATGCCGCCCCCGGGGTTTTTGATGAGGGAACCGGCGATGAGATCCGCGCCGACATGGCAAGGTTCCTTCTCTTCCACAAATTCCCCGTAGCAATTGTCGACGAATACGATGCAGTCCTCCTTGATTTCCTTGACAAAGCGGATCATTTCCCGGATTTCCGCGATGGTGAAGGACGGCCGGTCCGCATATCCCCTGGAACGCTGGATGCCGATCACCTTCGTCCTTTCGGAGATCGCCTCCCGGATGCGGGGATAATCGGGAAACCCGTTATCCGCCAGGGGCACATAGCGAAACCCGATCCCGAAATCCCTCAAGGAGCCTGTCCCATCGCCGGAGGCGCCGATCACCTTCTCCAAGGTATCGTATGGTTTCCCCGTGATGTACAACAGCTCGTCTCCCGGACGGAGGACGCCGAACAAGGAAAGGGTGATGGCGTGGGTGCCGGACATGATCTGCGGGCGGACGAGGGCGCTCTCGGCGCCGAAACAGTCGGCGTAGACGGCCTCCAGCGTCTCCCGGCCGTAATCGTCATAACCGTAACCGGTCGACGGGATGAAATGGGATTCGCTGACCCGGTGCCTGCGGAAACTTTGCAAAACCCGGTATTGATTGTATTCGGCGGTCCGTTCGATCGCTTTATGGACCGGTTCGATTTGCTTTTCCACTTCTTCCACCAGAGGTCCCAATACAGAAGCGTGTTTCAAGTCCAGCATCGCAGTTGCTTTTTCCATCTTCCGTAATCTCCTTCTTGCCTTCATTTTTGTCATCGGCTGCCGGAAAAGACCGGGCTCCTCCCCGCCTAAGCGCGGATTTTGGAAAACCTTTCGATTTCCTTTTTTAACGGATGCCCGGGCAAAATATAGCCGCTTGCCTGGTAGCATTCCCCGTCTTTCATCACGGAAAAATGCTCGAGAACCGTTTCTTCCTTCAGACGGGAATAAAGTTTGCCTTCCGGGAAAGGAAGCAGGATTTGATATCTTTCCATCTCCCGGACCGCCATTTCCTCCATCTTTTTTCTCAAGCGGCGGATGTCTTCCGGTTCGAAGGCCGAGATCAGCAAATAATCCCCGCTGACGCTCGGGAAAAACGGTCCGTCGATCCGATCCGCCTTATTATAGACCGTCAATTGGGGAATATGGCCGGCCCCCAATTCCGCCAAAATTTTTTGCACCGTCTTTTCCTGCTGTTCATGGTCGGGATTGGAACCGTCGACGACATGGAGCAGAAGGTCCGCTTCCAACGCCTCCTCCAGCGTGGAACGGAAGGCGGCGATCAGCGCGGTGGGCAATTTTTCGATGAAGCCGACGGTGTCGCTGAGGAGAACCCGATATCCGCTCGGCAGCGCCATCTTCCGGGTCAACGGATCCAAGGTGGCGAACAGCCGGTCTTCCGCCAGGGCGTCCGCATCGGTCAGCCGGTTGAAAATCGTCGATTTCCCCGCGTTGGTATAGCCGACCAGGGCCACCCGGAACATCCCGTTTTTTTTCCGCCGCTCCCGGTACCGCTCCCGGTGTTTGATGACCGCATCCAGCTGCCTTTTCGTTTCATATATCCGCTTTTGGATATGGCGGCGGTCCGCTTCCAGCTTCGTTTCCCCCGGACCGCGCGTGCCGATTCCGCCGCCGAGGCGGGAAAGCTCGTTCCCCCGGCCGGTCAGCCTCGGGAGCATGTATTCCAGCCTGGCCAATTCCACCTGCAATTTCCCTTCCCGGGATCTGGCCCGCTTGGCGAAAATTTGCAGGATCAACTGGGTCCGGTCGAGGATCTCGGCATCCAGCAACTCTGACAAATTCCTGACCTGCACCGGCGACAATTCGTCGTTGAAAATGACCAGATCCGCACCGAGTTCGCCGATCAGGGCTTTCAGCTCCTCCAATTTCCCCTTGCCGAGATAGGTATTCCCGTCGATTTTTTCCCGTTTTTGGGAAAGGACCGCGGCCGTCCGAAATTGGGCCGTATCCGCCAAGGAACGCAATTCTTCCATGGAATAGCTGAATCTGGAATCATCGGTATTCGGCAATTGACATCCGACAAGGATCGCCTTTTCCATAGTACCCCCGTTTTCCGCATGAAATTTGCAGAAGGAATGCCTTCCGCTTCTAGGATCAATACCCATTATAACTTGTCCCCGTCCGAAAAAACAAATGGGGTCTTTTTGCAAGGGAATCCTCGCCGCCGAAAGCAGAAAAACCCGGGTTTCCTCCGGGAACATGGCGATGCAGGCGATGATGGATCGCTTCGAGTCGCAAAGGGTCCGTCTTGTTCTCCTGGAACAAAGGAAATGCCGGGGATTTCCCCGATCGGACCAACGGCCGCTCATTCCCCCCTTAAAAGGGAAGCGGGCGGAACTTCCTCCGGACCCGGCTCCCCGCGACGACCGATGGCGAATTGGCCAGCCGACACCGATGGCGGATTGGCCATGAAAAGAGCCGCCCTTGCAAAAAAGAGCGAGCGGCCGGATTGTCCGCCGGTACGCTTCTGCGGCTTCTCCCCGAAAGGCCATCCGGAAATTTCGGACTCCCGCACCTTCCGGGATTTTCGGCGGATGCGAAGGTTTCCCCTCCCCGTCAATCCTCGTCGGGAAAGACCAGATCGCGGCTTCGGATCGTCATCAATTCCTTTCGGTTGAAATCGTTATGGAGGACGAGCCGCATCGCCTGGACACGGATCGATTTTTCGATGATATTGCGAATATACCTTCCGTTGGAAAAGCGGCCGTTTTGCAGCCGGGATTTGACCCGGACGAGATGATCCCTCAGCCTTCTTTCCGCGTCCGGGGTAAGGACGTACTCCCTTTCCTGCAGAATGATTTTTCCGATCTCGATCAGCTGGTCGACGGTATAATCTGGGAATTCCAAAATGATCGGGAACCGGGATTCCAGCCCCGGGTTCAGGGACAAAAAATAATCCATTTCCTTGGAATATCCGGCCAAAATCAGGACGAATTCATGGGATTTGTCCTCCATATGTTTCACGAGGGTATCGATGGCTTCCTTTCCGAAGTCCTTTTCTCCCCCCCTCGCCAAGGAATAGGCTTCGTCGATGAACAAAATCCCCCCGTTCGCCTTTTTGATCAAATCCCTCGTTTTTTGGGCGGTATGCCCGATATATTCGCCGACCAAATCCGCCCGCTCCGCTTCGATCAAATGGCCTTTCGACAAAACCTCCACCTTATGAAAAAGTTTTCCCAGGAACCTCGCCACCGTCGTTTTTCCCGTCCCGGGATTTCCTTTAAACATCATATGCAAAACCTGGTTCCCGGTCTTTAAACCCAGTTTTTCCCGCTTTTTGTTCACGATGATCCAGGCGTAAATCTCTTTAATGACCTTTTTCACTTCTTCCAGGCCCACCAGATGATTCAATTCCTCATCGATTTCCTTGAGGAATTCCAGTTCCTTCGAGTCCTTCGCCATTTCCTTTTGGCGGGCAGCCTTCGGTTCCGGTTTGTTTTTGGAATGGAGCACGATGTTAATTTGTCCGTTGCTTTTCATGCGGAATGGCTGTTCCATACGTTCACCTCGGCTTTCTTCCTATCCCAGTGTACGTCCGGGTGCAAAAAAAGGTGACAAACGCCCATCTGAAACTTGCGGCCGAACAAATTCCCCGATTTTTTGACAAAGGCGGAAAGCTTGTCAAAAATTGCGCTTTCCCGAGAAATAATCGGCCGCTCAAGGCAAAAAGACCCAGGGTGTAACTATATTTATTCATAAACGGCCGAAGTCATGCCCGTTGTCCGGGCTTTGCCGCATTCCGCGCCGGAAAAAAGCCGGCCGCATGGAGCGCCGGCAGGCGAAGGACGCGTTCGATTAGCGAACGGCAAAAAAGGGCTGAAAACCTCTCCGTTTTCAGCCCTCGATCATCGATTATGTAAGGATCGTTTTTTCTCATTGTTCAAATTCGATCGGGATGTTCCGAATCGGCGCAAAGGTGGAAATGGCGTGTTTATACACCAATTGCTGTTTGCCGTCCGATTCCAAAAGCACGGTAAAGTTGTCGAAAGCTTTGACCGTCCCGCGGATTTGGAAACCGTTCAGCAAAAAAACCGTCACGGGTACATTGTCCTTGCGCAGCTGATTTAGGTATTGGTCCTGAATATTGATTTGCTTCATTTTATGTCCTCCTTCATTTTCTCTATTTATTTTATTTCGCTGAAATCTTCAGCTTTCCTGCTATATGCTCGGTTATTTTTTCGATTAAGACGCCGTAGGGATATGCTTCCACATCGAACCATTGAACGTCCATTTTGTTTTTGAACCAGGTATATTGCCTCTTGGCGTAATTCCGGGTATTTTTTTTCAAAAGTGCGATCGCTTCCGCAAGGGACAATGTACCGTCAAAATAGGCGTACAGTTCTTTGTAGCCGATGGCCTGGATGGACTGGCAGCCGCGCAGGCCCCGATCGTAGAAGCGCCTGGCTTCTTCCAGCAGCCCTGCTTCGATCATCCTGTCCACCCGTTCATCGATCAGCCTGTAAAGGCGTTCCCGGTCCATCGTCAACCCGACGATGGCCGCATCGTAGCGCAATTCATTCCTTTGTTTCCGCAAATGTTCCGTCATAGTCACGCCCGTACTGTAATAGATCTCCAGCGCCCGGATGATCCGCCTCCCGTCATTTGGATGGATTTTTATCGCTGAATCGGGGTCAATGCCCGACAGTTCCCGGTAAAGCTTTTCCGTTCCCTCCCGCCGGAGCCGTTCCTGCAGCTCCTTGCGGAGCCGGCCGGTGTTCCCTTTTCCGGTGAACCGGTAATCATAGAGCACCGATTGAATATAGAGGCCGGTGCCGCCCACGATCATCGGCAAACGTCCCCTTCGGGAGATCTCGCTGATTTTTTCCCGGACGATCCGCTGGAATTCGGCCACGGAAAAAGATTCTTCGGGGTCTTTAATATCGATGAGATGGTGGGGGATTCCCTGCATCTCTTCCTTCTTGATCTTGGCCGTGCCGATGTCCATGCCCCGGTAGATTTGCATCGAATCGCCGCTGATGATTTCCCCCCGGAGTTTTTTGGCCACATCAACGCTTATCTTCGTTTTGCCGACGGCGGTCGGACCGACGATGACTGCCAGTTTTTCCTTGTTGCCCAATCTCTTCCCCGCTTTCAAGAAGAAGTTCAGGAAGACAGATTATTTTTCAGTTTACCATATTTCGGAAAATAAGTTAAGTATCCATTTAGTATTTCCCATCTCTTTCCTCCGTATACCGGGAAGGCCTCAAGAGGGTTGGCCCTCATCCTTTTCCACATGTTTGCCCGGCAACAGAGCCGCCCGGCTACATGATCCGTTTGAACATTTTCTCCAGCTCACGGGTCGAGAAATGGACGATGACCGGCCTGCCATGGGGGCAGGTAAAGGGATTTTTCGTTTGCCGCAAATCGTCCAGCAGCCTTTGGATCTCTTCTTTGCGAAGCCGGTGGTTCGCCTTGATGGAGCGCTTGCAGCTCATCGTGATGGCCGCTTCTTCCCGGAGGCGGCGGTAATCGATCTTTTTCATCGAAAGCACCTGGTCGATCATGTCTTCGATCAGTTCTTTTTCGCTGCCTTTCGGGAACCAGGCGGGATGGCTGCGGATGATGTACGTGTTCGTTCCGAAAGGTTCGAGATTTAAGCCGATCTTTTTCAATTCCGGCAAATTCTCCTCGATTTTTACCGCTTCCTGGTTGGAAAATTCCAGCGTGATCGGGATGAGGAGTTCCTGCCATTCATCGGGGGGATGCCCGAGTTTTTCATAATAGTATTCATATTTGATCCTTTCCTGGGCGGCGTGCTGGTCGATGATGTACAGGCCGTTTTCATTTTCGGCCAAAAGATAGGTGCCGTGCATTTGCCCGATCGGATAAAGGGGCGGAAAACGCCCTTCCGCCGGCTCCTCGCCCCCATCCGCCCCATCCGGTTCCTTAGCCGGAGACCCGGCCGCCTCCTCTTCCCGGAGGAAGGAAAGGCCCGTTTCCTTCTTCACGGCTTCGTCGACGTCCGCGGGGCCGCGGGAAATTTCCGGAGGATGGCCATCCGTTTCCGGAGGATGGAAGCCCGTTTCGGGGAAAAGACCGCCCTCCGGCGGCACGGCCCCCGCCTCTTCTCCGGAAAACCGGGGGACTTCTCCGCCTTTTTCGGGGTAGTCTTCCCGGATTAAGGGATCTTCCCTTTCCATATCCTTCTTTAAGTCTTCCATCCATCTTTTGACCGCTTCCCGTTCTTCCTTCGTCAGCGGTCCCGGACGTTCCCCGCTCCCCTTTCCGGCATGGTCCAGCTGAAATTGGAGCTGCCGGGAAGGCCGAGGCTTGGATTTGACTTGTTCGGCCGGCCGGGGGATCAAATTTTTATCCTGAAAAGCCGAACGGATGCTCCTTTCGATGAATTCGTACAGTTCCCTTTCCTTGCTCACGCGGATTTCCAGTTTCGCCGGATGGACGTTGACATCCAACAGCTCCGGATCCATCGACAAATGGAGGTAGGCGACCGGGAAGCGGCCGACGGGAAGCAGGGTATGGTACCCTTGGATCACGGCGTTGGAAATCCCGTAATTTTTGACATATCTTCCGTTGACAAAAATGGAAATGGAATTCCGGGACGAGCGGGTGAGTTCCGGCAGGGAAAGATAGCCTTCCAGGCGGAAGTCCAGATGTTCCCCCCGCACCGGAATCATCTTCCGCGCGTTGGCCACGCCGTATATGGCGGCAAGCACCTGCCGGGGATCGCCGTTTCCGTTCGTTTGCAAAAGCACCTTCCCGTTGTGGGAAAGCTTCATGGCAATATGGGGCCGGGACAGGGCCAGCCGGTTCATCAAATCAGTGATGTGGGCCAGCTCCGTGTGGATCGTTTTGACGTACTTCAGGCGGGCGGGGGTGTTAAAGAACAGATCGGAAACGGTGATATCCGTTCCTTTGCGGCTGGAAGCCCGCTCGAGCAGGACCTTCTTTCCGCCTTCCAGGACGAGGCGGGACCCCGGCCCTTCCCCGGTGCCCGTCACCACCTCCATGCGGGAAACGGAGGCGATGCTCGGCAAGGCTTCCCCCCTGAAACCGAGGGTCCGGATGCGGAAAAGATCCGCCTCGTCCTTGATCTTGCTCGTGGCATGCCGTTCAAAGGCCATGACCACGTCCTCCTCATCCATCCCTTCCCCGTTGTCGATGACACGGATCTTTGCCAACCCCGCTTCTTCCACTTCCACCTCGATGACGGTGCTGTTGGCGTCAATGGCATTTTCCACCAGCTCTTTCACGACGGAGGCCGGCCGTTCCACCACTTCCCCTGCGGCGATTTTGTCAGCGATCGAATCCCCCAATTGAATGATCTTTCCCATTCGCAGTTCCTCCTCCGCTGAAGGATGGCCGTTATTTTTTCAATCTTTTTTGCAGTTCGTACAGGGCATTCATCGCGTCCATCGGGGTCATTTCCAGCACGTTCAGGGATCTTAATTGCTGAAGCACCTTTTTTTCCTTGAGGGTTAAAGAATTCTTGGGCATTTCTTCTTCACCGAAAAAGGACAGTTGAAAGCCGTCGGCTTCCTCCCCGTCTTCCGGTCCGCCGGAATCATGGGCGTAAGCGGCGACCGGGGAAGCGGGGGCGGGGCCGCCCTTTCGCTTCTCTGCGCCCGTCTCCTCCCCTTCCGTCCTTTCTTCCTTCCCTTCCAGGCTCCGCAAAATTTCTTCCGCCCGTTCGATGAGCTCATCGGGGAGCTTGGCCAATTTGGCCACGTGGATGCCGTAACTTTCATCGGAAGCCCCTTCGCGGATTTTATGGAGGAAGACGACGCTGCCGTTCTGCTCGACGGCCGCCACGTGGACGTTCTTCAGCTTCGGCAGCCGTTCCTCCAGGACGGTCAATTCATGGTAATGGGTGGAAAACAAGGTTTTCGCCCCGATTTTATGGTGGACGTACTCGATGATCGCCTGGGCGAGGGCCATTCCGTCATAGGTGGAGGTGCCGCGCCCGATTTCGTCGAACAGGATGAGGCTGTCCTTCGTCGCGTGGGCGATCGCGTACTGCGCCTCCAGCATTTCCACCATGAAGGTGCTCTGCCCGTGCACGAGATCGTCGCTCGCCCCGATGCGGGTGAAAACTTGGTCGAAGATCGGCAGCACCGCCCGGCTGGCCGGGACGAAGCAGCCGATCTGGGCCATGATGGCGGTCAGGGCGATCTGCCGCATATAGGTGCTTTTTCCCGACATATTCGGGCCGGTGATCAGCAAAATTTCCCGGTTTTCATCCATGTAGCAGTCGTTGGGCACGTAGGTGGCGCGTTCCATCACCTTTTCCACCACCGGGTGCCGCCCTTCTTTGATCTCCAGCCTCCGGTCGTCGGAGAAAATCGGCCGGACGAAGCGGTTCTTGTCGCTGACGCTGGCGAAGCATTGCAGGCAGTCGATCTCGCTGATCCGCTTGGCCAGTTTCTGCAACCGGGGAATCTCCTTTTTCACCCGGTCGCGGATTCCGATAAACAGCTCATATTCCAGTTCGACACTCTTTTCCTCCGCTTCCAGGATCAAAGACTCCATTTCCTTCAATTCGGGGGTAATGAACCGTTCCGCGTTGGCAAGGGTTTGCTTCCGTATGTAACGGTCGTCGATCAGATGGAGATTCGCCTTCGTGACCTCGATATAATAGCCGAAAACCCGGTTGTAGCCGACCTTCAGCGATTTGATTCCGGTCTTTTCCCGCTCTTCCTTCTCCAGTCGGGCGATCCATGTTTTTCCATCCCGCATGGCGCTCCGGTATTTGTCCAATGTTTCATTGTAACCGTCGCGGATGATGTTCCCCTCCTTGACGGAAAGGGGCGGGTCATCCCGGATGGCCTTTTCGATCAATTCGGCGATTTCCGGGCAGGGATCCAAGGTTTCGGCCAAGCCATGGACCGCTTCGTCGGGAATCCGCAGCAGGATCTCCTTGATCGCCGGAATCTCCCTGAGGGTTTGTTTCAGTTGGAGAAGATCCCGGGCATTGGCGTTCCCGAAGGATATTTTCCCCGACAGCCGTTCGATGTCATAGACCTTCTTTAGCGATTCCCTCAGCTCTTCCCTTTCCAGATAGGCGTCCTTCAAGGCGCCGACCATCTGATGCCGCCGTTCGATTTCCTTTTTCGACAACAGCGGCCGGTCGATCCATTGTTTTAAAAGCCTTCCCCCCATCGCCGTCATCGTTTCGTCCAAAAACCATAGGAGGGAGCCCTTTTTGTCCTTGGTGCGGACCGTTTCCGTCAATTCCAGATTCCGTTTCGAAAAATGATCGATCTTCATGTATTGGCGGATCTGGTAAAATTCCGCGGGCTGCAGATGTTCCAGATTCCTTTTCTGCGTCCGGAAAATATAATGGAGAAGCCGGCAAAGGGTCCGCTGCAATTTTTCCCCGCTGACGGGACGCAGGATCTTTTCGAAGGAAGGCGAAGGGGAGGTGTCTTCCTCGCGGGAGATGGTTTGGACGCCGAAATCCTTCAGCCGCTTCTCCCAATCTTCGGGGAAATCCTCGGATAATACGATTTCCTTGGCGCGGATGGTGGAGATTTCGTTGAAGCAATCCTCCGCCGAATCGAATAAGGTGACCTTGCTTTCCCCGGTCGACAGATCCGCATAGGCGAAACCGATGGTGCCGTCGGGAAAAGGCGTCATCGTGGCGAGAAAATTGTTTTCCTTGTCCCGGATCCCCTTCCCTTCGATCATCGTCCCCGGGGTGATGAGCTGGATGACTTCCCTTTTCACGACCCCCTTCGCCTGCTTCGGATCTTCCATCTGTTCGCAGATGGCCACTTTATATCCTTTTTCAATCAACCTTTCGATATAGGTTTGGGCCGAATGGTATGGGACGCCGCACATCGGCACTTTTTCCTCCGCGCCGCCGTCCCGGGACGTCAGGGTGATCTCCAGTTCCCGCGACGCTTTGATCGCGTCGTCGAAAAACATTTCATAAAAATCGCCCAGCCGGAAAAATAAAAAGGCATCCGGATAATCTGCCTTGATTTGCAAATACTGCTGGATCATCGGGGTATATTGCTTCATGCAAACAACACCTTTTCGAACGGTTTTTCTTTTTTATTATAGCATAGGCGAAAAACTTTGATGAGGTTCGGCCTGCGGGATGAGGGCACAAACGGGGAAGTTTCCAAATGGGAGCGGCGCCCGCCTTATTGACAAAGCCGGCCCGTTTGTTATAGTGGTAGCGGGAGGTGACCAGGCATGAAGGTGCAGTATCCTTTGAAAAAAGCGGCGGATATAAAGGAAATCAAGGAATCCTTGAAGCCTTTCGGCGGCCGCTGCGCGAAAATCGTGGACGGGACTTTGGAATATCAAATCAAAGAGGAAAATGAAAAATCCGCTTACGAAGCCTTGAAAGAAAAGGGGATCGTCGATTAATTTGGCAAGCCATAGCTGACGAATAGTCAGAATCCCTTGAAAGAAAGGATTCGTCGATTCATTGACGCTTCTCCCGGCTTTTTTCGGTGTTTTTCCTTAGGCGGGGCGGAGGAAATCAGTTCTTCCTCTTCGCTTGCGGGAAAGAGGAAATCGTCCGTCCCGCTCCGGCCGTCCCGGACTTTCGCCCTTTCTCCCCGGGCTTGCCGTCCTGCGGAGAAAGCGAACTCCCGGGAAATCCCGCCCGGCCGCACAATACGTCCCTTTTTGCGTCTGCTGTAAAAATATACGTTTTGGCATGGGTTGCCGTGAAACACCCGCGTCCGCGGCGGAAAAAAGGCCGCCATCGCCCGGATACCGGCCCCGCGATGAGCCGTCTAAAAACGGCAGCTCCGTAAAGCCCCTGCCCGGGCCGTTCCCGCCGTCCGGAAAATTCTCCGGAAAGGCTTTTCCGAACCTTCAAACCCTACGATCCGTATTTTGCCGGAAAAAAGCCCTGCCGGATGCAAGGCAGAGCCATTGATGCCTATTCTTCTTCCTCATTGGCCAAAAAATCCGGATCGATTTCTTCCAGTTCTTCATCGTCGACGTCCAAGTCCCAATCGTCGTCCTCATCTTCCTTATCGCCCAATTGGACGTGGACCTTCGTTTCCCCGATCAATTCGACAAGAAACTCCCTTTCCACCGTCACCAAGATCTTGTTCCCTTTGTTCGAAATGGCAGCTTCCTGGCAGTTGGGCTGCTGCAAAACACGGGCGATGACTTCCTTGTCGGCGATCGCATTTTCATCCCTGTATTTCAGCTTGATGACGTCCTTGTAGGACACTTTCTCCGATGCCACTTCCGTTTTCGTATTATCATTATAGGAATACCATATGTTAATGTCATAGGATCCATGGATTTCTACCGATTTTCCGGATTTTTTGGCCTCGTATGAGTGGTTGATGATCCAGCAGCCTAAAATGGATGACGGCGCGTGTACGGGACGGATGGCATGGTTGGACTGGGTGTATTTCCTGCCTTTGGCGACAACAGCTTTTGTTATGATCTCTCTATGTTTCGTCATGCGAGCGCAAACCTCCTCAAGATTTTTATCACTTCATCCTATGCGCCCGTCACGCCGTTTGTGATAAAGAACCATGGAAAAAGCACGAACGAAGATCCGCCGTGCCTTGAAAATGCTCTCAAAAAAGAAAAAGGCGGGAGCGAAAGCTCCGCCAAGTCTTTTAACATCCTTGGAAAAAGAGGCGGGACGGCTCCAGATGCGCCCGGATCCTCCGCAAACAGGCACCAAAAACACCGCTTGCGCCATTGAATATGTCCGGACGCAGCACGGGGCGGGGCGGCCCCGCTTCCTTCCGCCTCCGGAAGGGCGGGCGGCGGAAGCCGCCTGCAGGCGCGGCCTCCTTCATCTCCTGCGCCGTCAATGGCAGCCGCCCTTGGCCTCGTATTTCAAATGGGCCCCGGTTTTCCCCTGCAATTTGTCTCCGCCGGTGGATTCGATGATCAAATCGGTCACCGTGTTGGCGATCGTCGTGGAGACCATTTGCAAAAGCTCGTTGACTTCGTATTGGGATTCTTTAAATTCCTGGACGATCGGGATTTCGTCAATTTCCTTTTCCAGGGCTTCGATTTTCGCCTCCACCTGCTTCAAGGCTTCCGTCTTTCCGTAATGCTGGAAATTCACCGCCTGTTTTTGCAGGCTTTTGATGCTGGCGATCTTTTCCCGGACCTTTTGATTTTCGTGGATTTTCGCTTCCGCCCGCTTGAAGAAATCCACCTCTTCGGTTTGGGCGATCATTTCCGCCAATTCCTTCGCCTTTTGCACGATGTCATCCTTCGTATATTTCCCCATTCATTTCACCTCGACCGGTACGTTTTCCTCGACCATTTCCCCGCTTAACGTCCACGTCTTGGCCTCGGTGATCTTCACTTTCACCAGCTGGCCGATCGCCGATTTGGGTCCTTTGAAATGCACCAGTTTATTCTTCCGCGTGTAACCGGAGAGCACGTCCGGATTGGTCTTCGATTCCCCTTCGACCAGAACTTCCACGACTTTTCCTTCGTATTCTTTCATCTTTTTCGCGGAGATTTCGCTGACCAGCTTATTCAGCCGCTCAAGCCGCTCCTTCTTCACTTCCATCGGGACGTTGTCTTTCATCCTCGCGGCGGGCGTGCCTTCCCGTGGGGAATAAATGAAGGTGTAAGCGGAATCGAATTCCACTTCCCGGTAAAGGGACAGGGTTTCTTCAAACTGTTCGTCCGTTTCGTTCGGGAAGCCGACGATGATGTCCGTCGTCAAGGAAACATCGGGGATCGCCGCCCGGATCTTGCGGACGAGCTCCAAATATTGCTCCCGGGTATATTTGCGGGCCATGATCTTCAAAATTTGGTTGGAACCGGATTGCACCGGCAGGTGGATATGTTCGACCAGATTTCCCCGCTTCGCCAGCACCTCGATCAAATGATCGTCGAAATCCCGGGGATGGCTGGTGGTGAAACGGATGCGGGGGATGTCGATCTTCCGCAAATCGTCCATCAAATCCCCGAAACGGTATTGAATATCGGTAAAATCTTTGCCGTAGGCGTTGACGTTTTGCCCGAGGAGGGTGATCTCCTTATACCCTTGGGCCGCGAGCTCCCGGACTTCCCGGATGATGTCCTCCGGACGCCGGCTTCTTTCCTTCCCGCGGGTATAGGGGACGATGCAATAGGTGCAGAATTTGTCGCACCCGTACATGATGTTCACCCAGGCCTTGATGTTCCCCTTCCTCGCCTTCGGCAGGTTTTCGATGATGTCCCCTTCCTTCGACCAGACTTCCACGACCATTTCCTTCGACATGTAGGCTTCGTACAAGATATGGGGAAGCCGGTGGATGTTGTGGGTGCCGAAGATCATGTCCACATGCTGGTGCTTTTCCAGGATTTTGTTCACGACGGATTCTTCCTGGGCCATGCAGCCGCAAACCCCGAGCAAAAGATCCGGTTTTTCCCGCTTCAGCGATTTCAAATGGCCGAGTTCGCCGAACACCCGGTTTTCGGCGTTTTCCCGGATGGCGCAGGTGTTCAGGAGGATGACGTCGGCGTCCTCCGGCTCCTCCGTCGGCTGATAGCCCAATTCCATAAAGATGCCCGCCATCACTTCCGTATCATGTTCGTTCATCTGGCAGCCGTACGTGCGGATATAAAACTTTCTTCCGTCGCCCATTCCCCGCAAATGGTCGGGAATGGAAAAATCCTTCAAGTATCGGACCGCCTCTTTTCCCCGCCTTTTGGCGTCCTTTAAAGAAGGGGCAATGTAAACCCTTTGGAAATATTTGCTGTAATCTTTTTCTCCCGTTGCGGATTTTTTGTCCGCCGGAGATGCTTCCGTCGTGATTTTGCCGGACGCGCGTTGTTGCTCGTTCATACCGATCTCCTTTCATCGCTTGAAAATGTGCAAGTGACCAGGTTTAGACCTTATTTTATTTCTTTTATCCGTTTCATAACATGATTGTACCCCATTTTTGCAAAAATCGCCAACAGCAGTTGCCAGTTGTATGTGTCAAGTTTTTCTCGACATTGCTTTAAGCATGCTATTTTCAGCGCTCACTTTTTGTACGCTCACTTTCAGCTACCGCGCTTTCGCTTGGTTACCTGAATTTTTTCGTCACGTTCTTCGAACCTGACAAAAAAATTCAGGGGATTATCGTAAACTCTTTATTAATTGTCCAATCGCACTTGAATGAGCCCCATATAAGCTAATCCGACCTTGTTTCACTCCAATTGACGGACGAGTAGTCTGGTGAAGAAGACTCGCCAGTCTGGTCGTTTTTTTCACGTCTCGTTGTTTTCTTTTACTTCTATGTTGGTGTTTGAGATACACAGCCCGTAAGGTTTGATTTAAGATGCCTTGTTTCACTTTTACCATGGCTTCTCCACCTTCTGGGCTCCAATGCATTCCTCTTTTTTTCATTCGGAAGGAGATATGTCTTTGGTTCGACTCCATCGCTCCCAAGCCTCTTGCATCATTCAGCGGGTTCCCCACTTTTTCTCTCCAATCAAATATTCGGTCCCAATTATGTTGAATATAAGTACGAAAATCCTTTACCTTTTCCAGCTTTTTCGGATCCTCTAGCGTGCTTTCGTAAGTGTCCATCCATAACTTAAAATTTTCGAGATTGTGCTCTTTTATCGCCTTTTTAACTGCGTCTTTATATTCACTTTTTCCTCCACCAAATGCCCGAATGAAAGCTCGAGAAATATGGTAAGGATCCAGTTGATTCAGGACAGGATACCGTGATTGTGAAAAGGCTTCTTGAAACTTCTCTGCTGTGTATCCTTTCCCCCATCGCTATTCGTGACGATTTGGGCTTTTTCTAATGAATAGTGATGGGCTGCAAACGCTTGAACTTCTTTCCAAAATGCATCCGAGGACACGGTCGTCATGATCACTTTTGGCTGCCGTATGGATACTCTCTTTCCGTTCATATCCCATCCTTCATACACAATCGCATGATGAACTTCCATGCTTTTTTTCTCCGTTCCATGAACAAATACTCCATCTGCTTCTGCAAATAAGATGTCCACTTCTTTCCCCTTCGAAAGGGAAGCCGCCTCTTCCAATTCTTCCACCATTTCTTTATCTGCTTGGGCTTGCGCTTTTCCTACCCTTTCTACAATACTTCCAACTGTTTGATGACTGATGTGAACAGCCGTCCACTCTTGTAACACTCGGGCCGTTTCACGGTAGGTACATTCACTGGCCAATTCGGCTACCTTTACTTCCACCAAAGGACTAAAACGCTGATATTTCCGAAATCCGATCCATTCATCAAAAACGTAGTGTGGATGTCCTTCTCTGTCTCCCAATAACGTATGTTGAAAATTAACAGCACCAAACGTGAACTGAATGGTCTTCGAATCTCTTCGTTTGACGGTCCAACCTTCAGCTTGTTTCTTTTTCACGATGGCTTGATCGATTTTTGTGAAAACTTCCCCTAACAAAGTCGAAAAGACATCATACATGAACCACTGGATACGTTCCTCTAGATCAATAAGATTTTCGATGAAGTCCAAGAATTTGTGTAAAAAGAAGCGGGGCACAAAGCGGTTCTATTTTCTGGAGACTTAAGTTCGCTGGATGGGAGTCGTATTTTACACAAACATTAGGACTTGACCATTTAGAAGATGTATATATTATTATAATGGATTAAAATGAACACCAATTTCAAATGGAGATTATAGACTAAATCATTTACTCAATAATCTCAGAAACATAGTTGTTCCAGTAGCTCAGTTGGATAGAGCAACGGCCTTCTAAGCCGTCGGTCGGGAGTTCGAATCTCTCCAGGGACGCTAAGTAAATATCACCGATTCTAAAAAGCTTACAAACGTTGTTTATCAATGTTTGTAAGCTTTTTATTTTTAATTTATATTTTCTTTATTTTATAAAAACTACTTCATACTAAACGCATCTCTAAAACTATTCTTTCTCCTTTTATCATGTTACGTGAAGAATGAAAATTTTTGTCGAAATTTTTTGATTGATATTATTAGTAAAAATATATACAATTATGGTAGTATATGGTAACTCGAGGTACCCATAATTTTATTATGATTATAAAAAAATTTTTGAGATTAATTTCTGCAGTAATACTAACGTTATCATTAATTACTGCTTTTGTTTCTTCGGATGCATCAGCTGCGACTTACGTTACTTATAGTGAACGAGGAATAAAGTATTTAGCATACTCAAAAAATATTCTTTATTATAGTAGTAATTCTACTAAGGTAACTTCTTCAGAATGCGACCAAACACATAGTGGCTTTTTCGTTCGTAATAAGGGTTGTAATAAAAATTCTACCTTAAGTAGTACTTCTAAACATACTTGGACTTTTAAAAATGAATTTTTAGCGGGGGCAGTAATTGGAGGAGTAACAATCGGATTCTCAGATATTATTATTGATCAAGTCATTGTGTATCCAAATGGAAAAAAACCTACTTGGAAATATGATATTTAAACTATAATATTAATAGATATTATGTGGTGGCTCGAGATACCCATACTAATAATCTATTATGAATTTAAATCCTAATTATAAATAATATTAATATTTATGTATAGTTTTTAGGAGTTGTACTATGATTCAAGTAAAAAATTTTTCTAAGAGTTATTCAAATCAAATTATTATTAAAGAATCTAATTTTGAAATTAAATCACAAAGAATTTCTTTTTTAATGGGACCGAATGGTGCTGGAAAGACAACAACTATTAAATGTCTAATGGGTATGGAAAACCATTTAGGAGAAATTTTATTTGATGGTAAAAAGATTGATCAAGTAAGAGACCGATGTTTAGTTATTTGGGATGACTGCCCTTTTTATACAAATCTCAGTGGTTTTCAAAATTTACTTATTTTCGGTGAAGGCAAGAAATCCAAAAATGAGATTAAGGAGATTGCTTCAAAGTATTTAGACTACCATACTATAAAAAATAAAGTGAAAACTTATTCCTACGGTCAAAAGAAAAAATTAGCTTTAGTATTAGTTGAGATTCTTGAACCAAAATATCTAATTATGGATGAGATATCAAATGGATTAGATTTTGATATGATAAGAAATCTACAAAAAAGTATAAAGTCCTGGTCAAATAGTATGACTATTATCTTAACTGGTCATCAATTTAGTTTTTACAATGAGATAATTGATGATGTATTTGTCATAAGAGATAAAGAAATAGTACTGTTACAAGAGAATTTTAGTAATAGCGGCATTATGTTGGAGGATATATACGATGAAGAAAATTCTTGAACAAGAATTAAGGTATGGAATAAATTCTAAAATTTATTTCATCTTGGTAATGTTTCTTTGTGGACTATTCGGAGTCATATTATTTCTTAATTATTCATCAGTTACTGAATTGTATCAGGAATATGAGGGGTTAATAAATTATTATGAGAAAAACAATCTAAATATCGAAGAAGAATTAAATAATGAATATATAGTAGAAACATCTGAAAATGGAGGAACAATAATTAATCCAATTGTGTACTATAATGACGCTTTAAGTAAATATATTTATGCTGCTAGCTCTGAATACAGATTATCACAACTATTAGAATCATCTATTTTATATTTTCCTATAGTATTTGGATTGTTAGGTTTAGTTATTTCTACAAATGATTATAAATATAGAACGATTAAACTTCGTACAGTTAGAATAAACAAAAATAGATTAGGTTTGGCTAAGCAAATATCTATAGCTATCAGTTCCTTTATAATCATTGTTGTGTCTTTGCTCTTTGCATATATTGTAGGTGAAATTATGTATCAGTATTTAGCAGGAAAAATTCCAATCAAAGATTTCCCTATAGAGACTGATACATTCGGTGATAGATCCTCTATATTTTTAAAGTTTTTCTTTGCTTATATTATTGCCTTATTTTTTGCTGAAATTGGCTACACTTTTGGTATTTTGTTTAAGAATATGTATGTAGGTATAATTATAATTTTTGTATATACATTTATAATTCCGAACTTAGGAGTATATGATTTAAAGAATACTATTTTTTACTTTGCTAATCAAATTTTTGATTTTTACGGAGTTATTAGTGCCGATGTTTCTGAGAATACAGGTTTCATATCTTCATTTTTTATCATTTTATTAACTTTTATATTATCGTTTGTTGTAAATAATATAGTATTTAAGAAGCGAAGCTCGTTCGAAAGTTAATATTTGATTGAAATCAGTAAAAACTATTGGAGATGGATATATTGCGAAAGTATATTAAAGTCATATTATTTAGTATATTTAGTATATTAATATTGATTGCATTTGGTATTATACTAACTTTAGTTTCTTTATTTTTGTTTAATTATAATATAAAGGAAGGTACAAATGTTTGGATCTATGTCAAGTTTTTGGACACAAAATTGTAAATTTCCATATTATATCCTCTAAAATTGTTATAGAATTTTCAAATTCTTCCAGCTTTAGATATGTACTCCGCCGATAAAATGTGCTAATTTTTTGGCATATTGGAACGGGGGAGATTTTTTTTAGGTCCTTTGTCAAATGTTGGGGTGGGGGCCTGCGGCCTTACCCCACATGGACCCCGATTCTTTTATACTTGTATGTAAGCAGGATCCTTGCCCTTGCCCCCTCGAAGTTCCTGAATCCATACGCATTTCGCTTCATCACTTTCGTGTGGTTATTGATCCCTTCCAAAAAGCCATTCGTGTAGCCAAAAATAAAACTGTTCAGGATTTCCATTTCCCAATTCCTCAAAGTCCGAACACAGCGTTGAAACGCTTCAATCCCTGACTCTTCGACACGTTGATAAAATTGATGCAATTCTTCCTTGGTTTGAAGGATGCCTTCCGCCCCATTNTCTTTGGCCAGCTCCAGCCAACGGCAAAAGGCCTCTTTCNGTTCATAGGCTTTCTTCAGCGTCTCCGACTTCTGGAGGTATCGGTTTAAATACCAGCGTTCCTTTGCGCTTAGTTCCTCCTTCTTTTTGTAAAAGATCCGCCTCATCCGCTTGCATTTCTTCCGGTCATAATCACTCCAGGCGGCCTGCTCGTCCCTTCTCACCTGATCCAGCGCCCAATACACATACCGGCAATCATGAAACCGGTCGGCGATGATCAGGGGGGCGACCCAGCGCCTCCCGCACGGCCAGCTTAAAGGAATGGCTCATATCCATAATGACCGTTTCCACCTGGGCCCCATACTTTTTTAGGTAACGGCTGATGGTTTTCTTCTTCCGATTGGGCAAAATCCTGCGGTTCCCCCGTTTGGCCGTCGGCGATGATCACCTGATACTTCCCGGCGCGCATATCCCCTTTATATTCATCGATGGCGATAACTTTCGGCAATTGCGGATGTCCTTGTAATTCCTTCTTGGCCACCGCATCAAAACGCCGGATCACCGTCGAAACCGAGGCCCCGAACTGAAAAGCCAAGTCTTTGAACGTTTTGGCATGAATGCTTCGCACATTCACGGCCTGGTTCCACTCTTTGGAAAACCGCTGATACCGCTCAACGAACGGATTTTCTTCCGCAAACCGTTTTCCGCATGTTTGGCAGGCATATCTTCTTTTTCTGTAAAAAAGAACCGTCGGGCGCTCAAACCATTTGAAATGCCGGATCTTTTGAATGCGGTAGTCGTGGATTTTTCTCCCTTCCGTACCGCAGCGGGGGCAGCGGTGGGGCTTCACAGGCATTTCGACGTAAAGGTGAATCGAATGTTCACAGATTTCCACTTTATTGATTTTCACATCTTTCAAACCTGGGAGAAATATGTTACGATTCAATTGACACGTGGCTCCTTTCTTTGTTGGTTGACCAAATCCAGTATAAAAGAAATCGGAGCCCACGTGTCTTATTTTTTGAATTGTTTCTAAACCCCAACAAATAGTATAGAGCCGAAATTCTTAAGGCACTTGGGCTGGAAGATATCCCCGCATATGGGGTTAAAGATAAAAGGACGAAAACATATCTACATACCAAAAAATAAAGAACTCCCCAAAAACGCGATCATGACGCTGTTTTCGGGGAGTTTTTGTTTCTGGAACTGTAAAAGTCGGGAAAAAGGGCATGAGTAAGGAAATGAGCCGACTCATGCCCATGAATGCCCGTTAGGACGTTCATCTTCGCTGTTGACCCGTGAACGGGGATTGCCCTTTTTCGAAGACGCTCATTGGGCCGTATAGCCGCCGTCGACCAGGAGGCTTGCCCCCGTGATGAAGGAGGCATCATCGCTAGCCAAAAAGACGACCGGGCGGGCGACTTCCACGTCTTTCCCGAGGCGGCCGATCGGATGCAAGCCGATCAATTGTTTCTTCAATTCCGGGTCCAAATCGTTAAGGAGCGGCGTTTCAATATATCCCGGGCATACGCAGTTGACGCGGATCCCCTTTTTCGCGTAGGTGACCCCCAACGTCCTTGTCAGGTTCACGACGCCGCCTTTGGCCGCGGTATAGGAAGTCACCGAATCCTGGCCCACATGGCCGAGGATGGAGGCGTTATTGATGATCGATCCGCCTTTCCCCGCTTCAAGCATTTGTTGGATGGCGTATTTATCCGTTAAAAATACGCCCGTTAAGTTGATGTCAATCAATCTTTGCCAGTTTTCCAAGGAAAGTTCGTGGGCGGGGGCAATGTCGCCGATGCCGGCGTTGGCGAAAACGATGTCCACCGGGCCGAACCATTCTTTCGTTTTCTCAAACAGTTCCTTCACTTCCGCTTCTTTAGAAACATCGCATTTGAAAAAGCGTACCTGTTCGGGGCCTCCGATTTCCCTGGCCCTTTCCTGACCGGCATCGCTGTAATCGCTTAATACCACTTTAGCCCCCTCTTTGACGAATTCCTTGACCGTGGCCAAACCGATGCCGCTGGCCCCGCCGGTGACAACTGCGACTTTCCCTGCCAGTTTCATTTCCATCACCCCATCAGAAAAGATTGGTCAAGTTTATTATAGCTTTCTGCCTATGCCTCCTACAATACCCTCCCGGGCGTGGGCGGGACAAAAAAGGCAATTTTAGGACATTTTTCACATTTTCCTTTCTTAAACGGCGGAAACGTCCTTCGGGCAAGACGCCCAATTTTCGGACATATTTCACATTTACCGATGGGGTCGGAAACCGCGGCGGGGATCATGCCAAATAAAAAAGCCTGAGCGTGAAAGCGTTCAGGCAAGGAACGAGGAAAAGTTTTTCTGCCCTCTTATCTCGGTTCAACGATCAGCTTAATGGCCGTCCGTTCTTCGCCGTCGATGAGAATGTCAGTAAAAGCAGGGATACAGATCAGATCCACTCCGCTCGGAGCTACAAAACCTCTTGCAATCGCGACCGCTTTTACCGCTTGATTAAGCGCGCCTGCGCCAATGGCCTGGATTTCCGCTCCCCCGCGCTCCCTCAGAACGCCCGCAAGCGCACCGGCTACAGAGTTCGGATTCGATTTTGCTGAAACCTTTAATATTTCCATTTTTTGCTCCTCCTTGAATAATCGTGGCCATAAGGATGATGATTGGTTTTTGTGGTTTCATTGCTACTATATTCAAGGAGGAGCGGCCCTATGACGGATTCGGATAATTTTTAAAAAATCCTCAGACCTCTTCCGGTTCCGCATTTTTCACGGCGATGCGCTCGATCCTTTTCGCCGTTCCCGTCTTCTTGTCGACTTCGATGAGGACCGCGTTGAATTGCAAGATTCCCCGTTTCGGCACTTCGAAACGGACGGGAAGATTGGTTAAAAATTTTTTAATGACGGCCTCCTTCTCAACGCCGATGATGCCGTCCGCCACCCCCGTCATGCCGCAGTCGGTGAGATAGGCGGTGCCGTTCGGCAAAAGGGTTTCATCGGCGGTTTGCACATGGGTATGGGTGCCGACGACGGCGGAAACTTTCCCGTCCAGATACCATCCCAGCGCCTGTTTTTCGCTCGTCGCCTCGGCGTGGAAGTCGACGAAGATGATATTCGTCCGTTTTTTCGCCTCGGCGATCAATTCATCCGCCTTTTTGAACGGGCAGTCGATGGCCGGCAAAAAGGTCCTTCCCTGCAAATTGATCACGGCGACTTCCAGGTCGTTGACTTTAATGAAAACCATCCCCGAACCGGGGGTTCCTTCAGGAAAGTTCGCCGGGCGCACCAAATATTTTTCGTCGCCGATGAATTCAAAAATTTCCTTGTTGTCCCAACAATGGTTTCCCATCGTTACGGCCTGGATCCCCATCTCCAAAAATTCCCGGTAAATTTTGTGGGTAATCCCTTTTCCTCCGGCCGCGTTTTCCCCGTTGACGATCGTTACCGTCGGATGGTACTTTTCCTTGATTTTCGGCAGGAAGGATTTCAATGATTTTCTTCCCGGAGCACCGACCACATCCCCGATGAATAAGATTTTCATAAGAATTCCTTTCTAAAAGTAAAATTTAAGCTCTGCTTTCTTTCATTATATAACGATTTTTCCGATCGCGCGAGCGGCACGGAAAAACAAAGGGCGATGCCCGTTACGCATCGCCCTTTTTATTTCGCGTATTCGACAGCTCGGGTTTCCCGGATGACGGTCACTTTGATCTGTCCGGGATAATCCAGTTCTTCTTCGATCTTTTTCCGGATGTCCCTCGCCAGGCGGTGGGCTTCCACATCGTCGATGATTTCCGGTTTCACCATGATGCGGATCTCCCGGCCAGCCTGAATGGCGTAAGATTTCTCAACCCCGGCAAAGGATTCGGAAATTTCTTCTAATTTTTCCAGACGGCGGATGTAGTTTTCCAGCGTTTCGCTCCTCGCCCCCGGCCGGGCTGCCGAAAGGGCATCGGCGGCGGCGACAAGGACGGAAATGATCGAGTTCGGTTCCGTATCGCCGTGATGGGAAGCGATGCTGTTGACGACGACGGGGTGTTCCTTGTATTTTGTCGCCAGTTCCACCCCGATTTCCACATGGCTCCCCTCGATTTCATGGTCGACGGCTTTGCCGATGTCATGGAGCAGCCCGGCCCTTTTGGCCAGGACGATGTCCTCGCCCAATTCGGCGGCCATCAGGCCGGCCAGATGGGCCACTTCGATCGAATGCTTCAGGACGTTCTGGCCGTAGCTGGTGCGGAATTTCAGCCGTCCCAAAATCTTGATCAAATCGGGATGCAATCCGTGAACGCCGACTTCGAAGGTCGCCTGTTCGCCGACTTCGCGGATATATTCATCCACTTCCTTTCGCGCTTTGTCCACCATTTCTTCGATGCGGGCGGGATGAATTCTCCCGTCCTGAACGAGTTTTTCCAGGGCCAGCCTGGCCGTTTCCCTGCGGATCGGATCAAAACCGGACAAGATGACCGCCTCCGGAGTGTCGTCGATGATCAGATCGATGCCCGTCAGCGTTTCAAGGGTGCGGATATTCCGTCCTTCCCGGCCGATGATCCGTCCTTTCATCTCATCGTTCGGCAGGTTGACGACGGAAACCGTCGTCTCCGCCACATGGTCCGCGGCGCAGCGCTGAATCGCCAAGGCGATGATGTTCTTCGCTTTCTTCATCGCTTCTTCCCTGCCGCGGTTTTCGTATTCTTTCACCATAACGGCGATATCATGGGAAAGCTCTTTTTCCACCCGTTCCAAAATGATGGCTTTCGCTTCCTCTTTCGTCAGGCCGGAAATCCGTTCCAGTTCGGCCAGCTCTTTTCGCACCATCTCTTCCACTTTGCTTTCCATCTCTTCAATTTGCTGTTGTCTTTGGTTTAAGGCTTCTTCCTTCTTTTCCAATGCCATTTCCCGTTTATCGAGAATTTCGCCTTTGCGGTCCAGATTTTCCTCCTTCTGCAGCAAGCGGTTCTCCTGTTTCTGGAGCTCGCTTCTTCGTTCCCGAAGTTCCCGTTCGGTTTCCGAGCGAAGTTTATAGATCTCCTCCTTCGCTTCTACCAAGGCTTCCTTTTTCAAGGATTCCGCTTCCCGCTTCGCATCCTCGAGAATTTGGTAAGCGGCGTTTTTGGCGCCCGCGATCTTCGCTTCCGTAACGGATTTACGAATGAAATAACCAGCAACAACACCGACGAGGGCAAGCAAAATGGAGATGATGATATGAAACAGGTTCATCATTTCACCTCCCCTTGCTGTATGCTTTCTTCCGGTTTCATGTCGGCATTTAAGTTCTTCTGAACAGACGGCGATTCACTTTTTCCATCCAGTCAAAAGCTATTGACCAAACTTATAAAAAAATTGTAAAATATACAATCTCATTGTAAAGGTGTGGAAAATGGTTGTCAAGGATTATAGCATGATAGCCGCATCGCCGCCCTTCGCCGTTCCCGCCGCCGGACGGGATCTTCCCCGTTATGCAAAGCTTCTTTTATATATTCAATTCCAGCAAAACGGGACAGTGATCGCTGCCCATGACATGGGAATGGATTTCCGCTTTGACCAGCTCCCCCTTCAGCCGTTCCGACACGAGGAAATAATCGATGCGCCAGCCGATATTCCGTTCCCTGACTTTGTTCAGGTAGGACCACCAGGTGTAAGCGCCGGTTTTGTCCGGATAAAAATAGCGGAAACTGTCGATAAAACCGGCGTCGAGGAGTTCCGTCATCTTTTCCCGTTCCTCGTCGGTGAATCCCGAATTGCCGACGTTGGATTTGGCGTTTTTCAAATCGATCTCCCGGTGGGCGACGTTCAAATCCCCGCAATAGACGACCGGTTTCCGCCGGTCCAATTCCACCAGATATTCCCGGATCCGGTCTTCCCATTCGAGCCGGTAGGAAAGCCGCGACAGGTCCCTCCGGGAGTTGGGCGTATAGGCATTGACGAGATAAAATTTTTCAAATTCGAGGGTGATCAGCCGCCCTTCCCGGTCCGGCTCCTCCCGCGAAAACCCGAAACCGGCGGAAAGGGGCGCGAACTTCGTGAACACCGCCGTGCCGGAATAGCCCTTTCTTTCGGCATAATTCCAATATTGCCGGTATCCTTCCAGCTCGAGCTCCATTTGGCCTTCCTGCAGTTTCGTTTCCTGGACGCAAAAAATATCCGCATCGACTTGGCGGAAATACTCCAAAAACCCTTTTTTGACACATGCCCTTAGGCCGTTCACATTCCAACTGACCAGCTTCATTTCTTCGATCCCCTCTTTCTCTCTTTAACCGGGGCGCTCCCCTTCCCGTGGCGCAAAACGCCCGGACGGACACGCCCTTCTCCCTTCCGCACGGCCCCTGTATACGGACCGCCTGCCGGATCGCGGATCCGGCGGACATTAAAATTTCTTCCCTGCCCTTGGCAGACCCGCCGGCCCTGGCCGTACGAATACCGGCCACAGAATGGCGGCTGCCGGCATTCGTGATGGGTTTTTCCCCGGTCTTTTCTCGGAAAAGCGCCTGTTTGGATCGGCGCCCGCTTCCGTGTCCCCGCCGGGCGCACAAGAGAACCGGCCGGAGAGGTACCGGCCGGGCCCAAAGATTCCCGGCCGGGATTTCCGCCCGGCTCCCCTTTTGAATTTATAGCCGAAGCGGCCGGACGATGCAAGCCTGGGGCCGGGACGAAAAAAAGATCCCGTGGCCGAAAACCCTTTGAAAGCAAAAGCCGCCGGGTCGTTCAGCGCATGGAAGAGGCTGACCCGTTTCCGAAAACCTTTCGAAAGAAAAAGACCACCCGTAAAAAGTGGTCGAAAGGAAAGGACGTGCTCATTCCGGATTTTCCTGGCTTTCCTGGAGAGGCGCCTCGTTGGTGTCGAGGCCGTAATATTCGCGGATCTTCCCGATGATTTCCTTCTTGAGATCGGGGTTTTCCTTCAGGAACAGTTTCGCGTTTTCCCTTCCCTGGCCGAGCCTTTCGCCCTCATAGGAATACCAGGAACCGCTCTTTTGGATGATGTCGATCTCCGAACCGATGTCGATGATTTCGCCTTCCAGGGAAATTCCTTCCCCGTACATGATATCCACTTCCGCCGATTTGAAGGGGGGAGCCACCTTGTTTTTCACCACTTTGATTTTCGTCCGGTTCCCCACCATTTCATTTCCCTGTTTCAGCTGTTCAGCGCGGCGCACCTCCAGGCGGATCGTCGAATAAAACTTCAAGGCGCGGCCCCCCGGCGTCGTTTCCGGGTTTCCGAACATCACCCCGACCTTTTCCCGGATTTGGTTGATAAAGATGGCGATCGCTTTCGATTTGTTGATGGCGCCGGACAATTTCCGCAGCGCTTGGGACATGAGGCGGGCCTGCAATCCGACATGGGCATCGCCCATTTCCCCTTCGATTTCCGCCTTCGGCACGAGGGCGGCGACGGAGTCGATGACGATGATGTCTACGGCCCCGCTCCGGACGAGGGCTTCGGCAATCTCCAGCGCCTGTTCCCCGGTATCCGGCTGGGACAACAACAATTCATCAATATTTACCCCCAAGTTTTTCGCATATTGGGGATCCAGGGCGTGTTCGGCGTCAATGAACGCCGCGGTTCCGCCGGCGGCCTGCACCTCGGCGATGGCATGCAGGGCGACGGTCGTTTTCCCGGAACTTTCCGGTCCGTAGATTTCGATAATCCTTCCCCGCGGGTAGCCGCCGACGCCGAGGGCGATGTCCAAAGCCAAAGAACCGCTCGATACGGTGGAAATCTTCACATTCGCCTGCTCGCCCAGCTTCATGATGGAACCTTTTCCGAATTGCCTTTCAATCTGTTTTAACGCTTGTTCCAAAGCGGTTTGACGATCGCTCACAAAAGTACCTCCTTCTCTCAAAGAACCGATGGGAATCTCTCCTCATTCAACGGCCTTACCCTTACTATATCTTTTTTTGTCCTTTTTGCCAAGAATCAAACGAACATTCATTCGCTTTCTTTCCGCGGGCCTTTTGCGGAAATTTCACCTTTTCTTCCCGGCAAATCTATGATTTTACGGTCCCGTTTCCGGCAAAAAAAAATTTTTCATTTTACGAGATTTTCAGCGTTCCGGGTCCGGCGCCGCCGCGCGAAAAACCGCCCACGCCCCGTGCTTTGCGGAACGCAAACGGACCGTATCCCGATTTCCGATCAGATGGACGGCGAAGACCTCCGTTTCCCTACCCTTTACGGAAAGGCCGATGTATGCGAGGCCCGGATCCTTCCCTTCCAGCGGATCGGGACCGGCCACGCCGGTAAAGCTGATGCCGACGTCCGTCCGGAAAAGGCGGCGGACGTTTTCCGCCATTTCCTTGGCGCAAGGGCCGCTGACGACGCCGAACGTACTCACCGTTTCCCTTTTAACGTTCAAAACCTCCGTTTTTGTCTCCGTTTGGTAGGTGACGACGCCGCCCTTAAACCAGGCGCTGGCGCCGGGGACCGCCGAAACATGGGACTGAAACATGCCCCCCGTCAAGCTTTCCGCCGCCGCCAAGGTCCAGCCTTTCTTGCGGAGCCGTTCCCCCATTTCGCGGAAAATGGTCGTGCCGCCATACCCGTAAAAGAAGGGCCCGACCCGTTCCAATATCTTCTTTTCGGCCGAATCCAGCATTTTTTCCCGTTCCGCCTTCACCGCATGGCTGGCCGTCAGGCGGATGCTCACTTCCCCTTCGTCGGCGAGGGGGGCGATCGTCGGATTGGACTGCTTTTCGATGAGATCCTCCAATTTCTTTTCCAGTTCCGCTTCGCCGATGCCGAAAAAACGGAGAACCCGGGATTCGATCCTCCCGTTTCGGCCGGCCAGCAAAGGCTTCCCGTAGCGGAGGAACATCGTCTCCATTTCCGCCGGGGGACCGGGAAGCAGCAAATAAGATTTGCCGCTTGCGGAAAGAAACATGCCCGGCGCCATCCCGGCGTCGTTCGGCAAAATTTCGGCCCCGCGCAAAACGAGGGCCTGCTTCCGGTTATTTTCCGCAAAGGGGCGGCCGGATCTCCGAAAATAGTCTTCAATCGCCTTCAACGACGCCTCATCGATAACAAGCGGCACCCCCAGATGGGAGGAAAGCACCTCCTTCGTCACGTCATCCTTCGTCGGGCCCAATCCTCCCGTAAACACGATCAAATCGGACCTTTTTTCCGCGATCCCGATCGCCTGCAACAAACGTTCGGGATTGTCGCCGACGACCGTATGAAAAAAGACGGAAATCCCTAATTCGGCGAGCTGTTCGGAAAGAAACCGGGCGTTCGTATTCACGATTTGCCCGAGCAGCAGCTCGGAACCGACGGAGATAATCTCCCCTTTCACCGCAATCCCCGCTTTCCCCCGCCTTATCCTTGAAAGGCGTGCTTATTTTTAATGAAATAATCGAGACCGGACCATATCGTAAAGAAGGCGGCCACCCAGAGGGCGATATCCGCAAAGGGAATATGCCACAGGGCAAACGGCCAATTTTTCATCAGGAGGGCGGTCACGGCGATGATCTGGGTCCACGTTTTGATCTTGCCGAGCATATTGGCCGCCACCACTTCCCCTTCGTTCGCCAGGATGAGCCGGAGGCCGGTCACGGCAAATTCCCTGGACAGGATGATGATCACGATCCAGGAAGGCGCGGCCCCCAATCCGACGAGCACGACCAGGGCGGCGGTCACGAGCAGCTTATCGGCCAGGGGGTCGAGAAATTTCCCGAAATTGGTGACCAATTGATACTTCCGCGCATAATAGCCGTCGATCCAGTCGGTGGTGGATGCGACGACGAAAATGACGGCGGCGATCAGTTCCTCCACCGGGATGGAAATCCCGTTTAACGAAACTTCCCCCCACGGAAAATCGACCACCATCAGGATGACGAATATCGGGATTAAAAGGACCCTGGAAATCGTTATTTTGTTCGGGACGTTAAACATTCATTTTCCTCCCCGTTCCTTTGATCGTAAAAAACAGAATAGTCATCCGTGACGATGACTATTGTTCGTTTTTCACATAGCGGATCTCGATATTTTGCGTGATCGTTTCATCCGGGGCCAAAGCGAAATCCACCTTTTCCCCGTTCACATACATTTCCGTTTGGTAGGCGCGGCCGATGACGAGCTTCACCGCCGAATCATCGGTCAAATCGAATTCCTTGGCTGCGCCGTCTTTGAGCAGGCCTTCGAACAATACCGCTCCCGCTCCGTTTCTGACGCTGACCCAGGTTTCCCCGCCGGCGGACGCCTGGATTTTGAAAAGAAACCGGTCGGCGCCGGTCAGCTCATACACCGTCGAGTTTCCGGAAGTTTGCACCGCTTTGACCGATTGGGTTTCCGATTGTCCTTCTTCCCCTTCTTCCCCGCCGGTATTGCCGCCTTCTTCTTGGGTACTTCCGGATTTTTCCGTTCCGCCGGACCCGTTTTCGCTTTCTTTGGAGGATTGATCCTCAGGCAGGCTGCCGGATTCTTCCATATTGAAGTTTCCGGTGGTTTGTTTCCCGTTTCCCGGCGGATTGCCGGTCATATAATTTTGCCAGATGAACCAGATGAAAACGGCAAAGGCGACCACAAATACGGCCGCGAGGATTTTGGGAAGCATATCCATCCATTTCGAACCCCGGTCGTTCAGCACCCTTCTCGACCGGGTCCGGGAAAGCTGTTCCGGAAGCTGGTCTTCATGAACGGAAGGGATTTCGTTCCGGTATTGTTCGAAAATTTCCTCCGGGTTTAAGCCCACCGCTTCCGCATATTGTTTGATGAAGGCGCGGACATAAAATTTTCCGGGGATCATCCGGTAGTTACCCTGTTCAATCCCCGCCAGATAACGCTTCTGGATTTTTGTCCTTTCTTCCAGATCGTCCAAAGACAGCCCTTTCTCCTCGCGGGCTTCCTTCAAACGTTTCCCGAGTTCCGACACGTTCAACACCTGCCAATATCAAGTATCAAATCCGTAAAAATCCGATCCCAAAAGCAAATGATCCTCGAGCATCTGGTAGCTGATCTCCTCGTCCGGTTCATTTCGCAATTCGATAATATAGTCGAAGGAATCCAGGCTGTATTCCGTGTATTTAATAAAAATATCGGGATGCTCGATGACTTTGACGGCCTGATTGGCCATGATCTCGCGAATCAGCTGCCAATGCCGTTCATCGGCCCGCCTGGCGGAAACGATCCCGTCGATGACAAAAATATTGTTCTCGTTGTACTCATCGGCGATCAATTGATGGCGGACCGTCTGTTTCAACAGGGTCGAAGACACGAAAATCCAGCGCGTGTTCGCCGATACGCTGGCCGCCACAATCGACTCCGTTTTCCCGACGCGGGGCATGCCGCGGATCCCGATGAGTTTGTGGGTTTCCTCCTTGAACAGTTCGGTCAAAAAATCGACGAGCAGGCCGATTTCGCTTCGGACAAACTTAAAGATCTTCCGGTTGTTTTTGTCCCGTTCCAGATACCTTCCGTGCCGCAGCGCCAGCCGGTCGGTGACTTCCGGTTTCCGCAGTTTCAACACCCGGATCGTTTCCATTGTATGTAAAATGGGTTCCACCCTTTTGATCTGATAATCGTCCCTGACCAATAAAAGCAGTCCCCGGCGGTCTTTATCCACACCGTTGATTTTGTCGATTTTTATCCGGAGCATTCCCAAAAGGGAGGATATGTCCCCCAAAAGGCCGGGGCGGTTGATGAGAATTTGGTATTCCAAGTACCATTCCTTTACTTCGCTCATCCCAGCACCTGCCCGTTTCCGGCCGGCTCCGGGCCGAAAACATTTTTTCTTGATTCTATCATAAATGATTTTTTCCCTTTAGAAAAGGAAAAACACCAAATAATTTTCACGTTCCGGCGAACTTCCTCCCCTCGTTTTTTCCGCCGGGAGCACCGATGGATGCCGGAAGGACCGACTTTTTTTAAAATGGAAAGAAAAATTTTACAAAAAAGAGGGAATCTGTACGGCCTGGAGGCCGACCTCGCCGCCGGGGAAAATTTGACAAAAAAAGAGAGGAATCCTCCTCCCTATTTTTGGCTTTCTTCTTGGACCAGTTTGACCATCATATTGGCGATCGCCCGTTGCTCTTCCTCGTCGGCCACGGACCATAAATCGGAAAGCACCCGCTCCTGTTCGTTTTTCGGATCGACATGGTTCGCCAAATAGTCGCCGATCTGATAGGCCAAATTGGAAATCGTTTCTTGGCTCAACCCGTGTTCCCTCGCCTGGCTGAGCTTATCTCCCAAAAAGTCTTTCCATTGCTGCCAATTGTCCAATACACCCATCATTGAACCTCCTTCCGAAATGTTCAATGATAGTTTGGGTTACTCGGGAAAAAATATGCGCGTTTCAAAAAATCCCAGATCATGTATACCATCCCCCGTTGACGCTCAACACCTGCCCGGTGATATAGGAAGCTTCGTCGGACAATAAAAATTTGACGGCGCCGGCCACATCTTCGGGCCTTCCCGCCCGTCCCGCGGGGATCTCGGCCAAGATCCGCTCCCTGTCTTCCCCATTTATGGATCCGTTCATTTCCGTGTCGATAAAACCCGGGGCGATGGCGTTCACGCGGATGCCGCTCGGGGCGAGCTCCTTGGCGAGCGCCTTGGCGAAGGCGATCTGGGCGCCCTTGGCGGCGGAGTACACCGTCTCGCAGGCTGCGCCCGTCTGCCCCCAAATGGAGGAAATGAAGAGGATGCTCCCCCTTTTTTTGGCGATCAGTTTCGGCAGCAAGGATTTCGTGATCAAAATGGGGGCGGTCACGTGCAAAGCGATCGTTTTTTCCAGATCGGCGTCAGAAGTTTCCTGCAGCAAACGCACCAAATTCGTGCCGCTGTTATGGACGATGCCGTCCAATTGGAAAATGGAGCGGCACAGTTTCCGGCAGCCGTCCCTTTCGGTCAAGTCCGCCTGGATCGGGATATGCTCCAGGGAACCGTCGATTTCCTTCAATTGCTCCAGCAAGTTGCGAACGGCCGCATGCCCGCGGTTATAATGCAAATAGAGGGAATATCCGGCGCCCGCCAGCGCTTCGGCGACCGCCCGCCCGATGCCGCCGCTCGATCCGGTGATCAAAATGTAGCCTTTCAACTGCCAATCCTCCTCTCCCCAGCACCGTATTACGGGCAAGCCCCGGGGCCTCTGCCGCTGATTTCCGCCCCGGGGCCGCAAGCGCAAGACTCCCAAATGACATGACCTTTTTTTGCCCTGCATCAGCCGCCCCGTGAAAAGAGCCGGTTTTCTCCCGGAGCCGTTTCCTACCCTTTCGGGACGATTTGGAAGCAGGTGATGCGGTCCTCGCTGATCAAACGTTCCGCCGCGCGTATTACGTCTTGGTATCCGATCGTTTCCAAAACGGGCAGCACGCGGAACAAATCGATGCCGTTGAAACGGTATTTGATGAACTGGTTGGCGATAAACTCCGGAGAATTGAAGGCGCGCAAGAATTCCCCGATCTTCTTTTTCTTGATCCGGACAAGCCCCGCTTCCTCCAGCCCGGTCCCCGCTTTCGCCCCGAACAAGATTTCCCGGATCCTTTCGTTGAGCCGGTCGGGATGTTTCGTGTCGCCCCCGATAACGGCGAAGGCAAACCCGGACTCCCGGGAATAATCGAAATAAAACCGGTCGGTGATCAAGTCTTCGTTATACAGGCCCTCGCGATGGGGGGAGCTTTTGCCGAAAAGCATTTCCAAAAGGAGCTCCACGGCCAACTCCTCCCGCAAAGCCTCATCCCCCGTTTTTCCTTCGTCCCGACCCTTGATGCCGACCATGCACTTCGGGGTCTGCACGTTCATTTCCATCTTCCGGAATTTTGTCGCGACCCCTTCCGGTTCATCGGGATCGATTCGCCGGATTTCCTCCGGCCGGGCAAAGGATTTCTTCCCCTGATTCTCCCGGATGAGCGCCAGGGTTTCCCCGGGATCGACCGGCCCATCGACAAAGACCGCCATGTTGGCCGGATGATAGAAGGTGCGGTAGCATTCATAAAGAAGTTCTTTCGTGATCCTGGTGATGGATTCTAAAGTCCCGGCGATGTCGATTTTCACCGGATGATGATGGTACATGTTTTCGATCGTTCCGAAATAGGCCCGCCAATCCGGCTGGTCGTTGTACATTTGGATTTCCTGGCCGATGATCCCCTTTTCCTTCTCCACCGATTGGTCGGTGAAATAGGGTTCCTGGACGAAATCCAGCAGCGTCCTCAAATTTTCTTTGACACGGTCGGCCGAGGAGAAAAGATAAGCCGTCCTCGTAAAGGTGGTGTAGGCGTTCGCCGAAGCTCCCCGACGGGTGAAGGCTTGCAGGACGTCTCCCGTCTTCTTTTCGAACATCTTATGTTCCAAAAAGTGGGCGATGCCGTCCGGGACCCGGACCGGTTCCTCTTTCCCCAACGGGACGAAGTGATTGTCCACGGAACCGTACTTGGTGGCAAAAACGGCAAAGGTTTGGAAAAATTCCTTTTTCGGAAGGATATAGACGTCCAGTCCGTTATCCATTTTTTCAAAAAACAGGCGCTCGTTGAGCTGCTCAATTAAGACTTCCTTCATCCTGACCCTCCATTCCGGTTAAAAAATAGACGGTATCCGGCGCGATTTTCCCGGCGGCCCGCATGACGTCTTCCTTCGTCACCCCGTTGATCCGGTCCTGCCATTGTTCTTGGGTGATGCTTTTGCCGCTGATGACGTTATGGTAGAGCACTTCGATCAATCCCCTGGACGTGTCCAGCGTTTCCGACATTTGGTTTCGGATGGCCGCTTTTGTCTGCTCCAGCTCCTCTTCGGTGAAATCTCCCTTTTTTACCGCCTCCCACTGATCGACGATGATGTCGACGGTCTTCCGGTAATTTTTCGGATCGATCCCCGTCAAAACCATCAGCAAACCTTTGTGGCTTTCGAGCCGGCTGAAGGCGTAATAGGCGAGGCTTTCCTTTTCCCGGACGTTGCGGAACAATTTGGAATGGGGAAAGCCGCCGAAGAGGCCGTTAAAGACCTGCAGGGGGAAATATTCCCCGTCGCCGTAAAAAATGTTCGTCCGAAAACCGATGTTTAATTTTCCCTGGTTGACCGGCTGCCGTTCGGAAACTTCCCGGAAATTCCCTTTCACCGGCGCAGGCCGCGGCGCGAAATCGTTCCTTCGTCGTTCCGGGAAGGAAAACAGCCGGGAACAAAGATTTTCAACGGCCTGGACGTCGAAGTCGCCGACGCAGTAAAGATCCAGATCGTCTTCTTCCAGGCTTCGCTGAAAATACCGGTAGAGGCTTTCCCCGTCGATCCCGTCCACCGCATCCATATAACCGTTGACGGGAACGGCGTAGGGCTCCTCTTTGCACATCTCTTCGACCAGCCGCAGGCTGGCGTAGCTCATCTTGTCGTCGTATACCGCCTGGATCCTTTGTTTCAGCGCCCGTTTCTCCCGTTCGACGATCTCCCGGTCGAAGCTTCCGTTTTCCGCCTTCGGCTCAAAAAGGACTTCGTGAAGGAAGCGGAGCCCTTTTTCCATTAACGGTTCCGAGCCTCTGAGAAATTTTTCGTTCGCCACTTCCAAGTGGAGGGAAATGATGTGATTTTCCCCCTTTTTTTGCAGCTCGGCGAAAAAATCCGCCCCGTAGAGTTCTTCCAGATAGGAACGGAGTTCCGGCTGGCTCGGGCGGCGCTTCGTCCCGCTCTGCAAAACGTAGGGCAAAAGCGCCCGGATGGTGGCGCTTTCCTTGGCAAGCGGCGCCTTCATTTTCAGGACGATCGTGTTTGTTTTAAATTTTTCCGTTCTTATAAAATGGAAAGTCACTCCCTGGCGGTGAACGATGGTCTCCATTTCCTTTCCTCCTGGTCTTCGTAATGGATTTCCGGGGCGGTCGTCCACACCTGCAACGCCCGCAGGAAAGGCTGACCGTCTTCGCCCCGGATGGCGCAGGCCTCAGCCGTCCCCGGATGAAGGGGCCCCTTCCGTTTTCCCGAAAGCGGCCTCCCTCAGCCATATTACCTATTATATGACGGGCGGCGCCTTTTATATGGCCGCAATCGTTCCGCTCAGCCTTATTATCCCCAATAATTCCTTTATATGTAACCCGCCTTCCCATTTCGGCGCCGAAAGAAAAAGGGCGCGGACAGGGCCATCCCGCGCCTTTCCCGTGAATGATGGCCGGATGTAAGAAAGACTCTCATGTTCCGATGAGAGTCTTGAAAATTTTCCCTTTGTCCGATGAAAGGGCTTTATCGGTTTTCTTTTACGTAAGGGATGTTCAAAGCTTTCGGGGCCACCGACTTGCCGATGAAGCCGGCGATGGCCAGGATCGTCAGGACATAGGGCAAGATGAACAGATAAACCTGCGGGATTTCCCTGATGACGGGGATATTGGAACCGATCGTGCTCAAGCTTTGGGCGAAACCGAAGAAAATGGCGGCGCCCATCATCCCGAGCGGGTTCCATTTCCCGAAGATCATCGCCGCAATGGCCATGAAGCCTTGCCCGCTGATGGTCGCATGGCTGTAGTCCAACGTGATCGACTGGGAGAAAATCGCCCCGCCGATGCCGCCCAGCGCCCCGCTGATCATCACCCCGATGTAGCGCATCCGGTTGACCTTGATCCCCATCGTATCAGCGGCCGTCGGATGCTCCCCGACCGAGCGGAGGCGCAAACCGAAGGGGGTTTTGAAAAGGATGACCCATCCGATCACCGCGGCCAAAATCGCCAAATAGGAAGTCAGATAAACGTTTTGGAAAAAGATCGGTCCGATGACCGGAATATCCTTCAGGACCGGAATGTTAAAGCGGGTGATCGCCTCCTGCACCATCGGGGTTTGGCCCTTGCCGTCGAAAATCTTCTTCACGAGAAACAGCGTGGCGCCCGACGCCAGCATGTTCAGGGCGGTACCGGCGATGATTTGGTCGGCGCGGAAGGTGATCGACGCGACGGCGAGCAGCAGGGAAAAGGCGCAGCCGGCAGCCATCGCCACCAGAATGGAAACCCAAACGGTCATGGAGCCGAAGATATGGGCCGTAAACAGATTAAAAATGATCCCGGTGAAGGCGCCGACTTGCATAACACCTTCCAAACCGATGTTGGTGACGCCCGAACGTTCCGTAAATACTGCGCCCAAACCGGTGAAGATGAGGGGAGCCGCGAAAAACAGGGCGTTGTAAAAGATAAAGGCGACGATGTCCAAAAAGTCCACCCTACTTCACCCCTTTCTTTTTCAGGAACTTTTCATACAGCCAAAGGAACAAATATCCGCTGGCGACGAAGAAAATGATGATCGCGATAATGATCGAGATCATTTCTTCCGGGATTTCGGCAGGGGGATTCGGCATGTTCAGGGAACCGTATTTCAACGCCCCGAACAAGGTTGCCCCGAAAATCACGCCGATCGGATGGTTCGCCCCGAGAATCGAAACCGCGATCCCGTCAAAACCGATGCCGGTCATGGCGCTTTTCGTCCCGACATATTCAAAGGTGCCGAGCCCTTCCATCGCTCCGGCCAGCCCGGCGAGAAATCCGGAGATGACCATGGCCGTCACGATATTTTTGGGGACGTTCATCCCCGCATATTGGGAAGCGTCCCGGTTAAAACCGACGGACTTCAATTCGAAACCCAACGTGGTCCTTTCCAAAATGAACCAGACGATAAAGACGGCCAGAAGGGCGATAAAAATCCCGCCGTGCAGCCGGGAATAATCGGTGATCTGCTCGAAATAGGGGACCCGGAGAGAAGCGGTTTCGTGAATCCGTTCCGTCATATCCTTTCCGGCCACCTGACGGATCAGCGCATTGGTCACATGGAGGGCCACATAGTTCATCATGATCGTGACCACCACTTCGTTGACCCCCAATTTTGCCTTTAATATCCCGGGGACGAAGGCCCAAAGGGCGCCGGCCAAACCGGCGGCCAAGAGGGCGAGCGGCAGATGGATGTAGGCGGGCAATTGGAAAGCGATCCCCACATACACGGCGGCAAACCAGCCGACGATCAGCTGCCCTTCCACCCCGATGTTGAAGAGGCCGGTGCGGAACGCGAAGGCGACGGCAAGACCCGCCAACAGATAGGGGGTGATTTGCCGGATCGATTCCCCGATCACATACGGATCGCCGAAAATCCCTTGCCACAAGGCCTGATAGCCCATAACGGGGTCATAGCCGCTGACCAGCATGATCAATGCGCCCACGAGCAGTCCCAAAATGACGGCAAGAACCGGAATGACGACCTTTGTCACACGTTTTGCCACGTTATTCACCTACTTTCCCCGTCGTCCTGTCTTTTTCCCCGTCGCTTCCATCGGGTTTATGGCCGGCCATAAGCAAGCCGAGTTCTTCCTCGTTCGTTTCTTTCGGGTCGACGATATCCAGGATCCTTCCGTCAAAAATCACGGCGATCCGGTCGCTGACATTCATGACTTCATCCAATTCAAAAGAAACTAAAAGAACCGCTTTTCCGCTGTCCCTCATTTCGATCAGCCGTCTGTGGATGTACTCGATGGCGCCGACATCCAGCCCCCGCGTCGGCTGGGAGGCGATGAGCAAATCGGGGTCCCGTTCCATCTCCCTGCCGATGATCACCTTTTGCTGGTTTCCGCCTGACAGGGAACGGGCGGGCTCGTATTCGCTCTGGGTCCGGACATCATATTTTTCGATGATTTCCCGCGCCTTCCGGTAAATTTCCTTATGCTTCAAAAAACCGCGGCGGGAAAAAGGCGGTTTATAATAAGTTTGCAGGGCGATGTTCTCGCCGACCGAAAAGCTCAGGACAAGCCCGTGTTTTTGCCGGTCCTGCGGAATATGGCCCAAACCGGTTTCGGTAATTTTCCGCGGCGGCAAATTCGTAATGTCCTTTCCGTTGAGATAGATTTTCCCCGACTCGACAGGCCGGAGGCCGGTGATCGCTTCGATCAGCTCCGTCTGCCCGTTTCCGTCGACGCCGGCGATTCCGAGGATTTCTCCCCGGCGGACGGCCAAATCGAGCCCCTTAACCTTTTCGACCCCGCGATAATCTTTCACGACGAGGTTTTCGATCTTCAACACTTCTTCCTTCGGTTCCGCCGGCTTCTTTTCCGTCGTGAAAATCACGTCCCGGCCGACCATCAGACTGGCCAGCTCCGACGGGTTCGTTTCCGAAACGTTCAAGGTTTTCAGCGCTTTCCCCCGGCGGATGACGGTAACCCGGTCGGCCACTTCCATAATCTCTTTCAGCTTATGGGTGATGAGGATAATCGATTTTCCTTCGCCGATCAATTTTTTCATGATTTCCATCAGTTCGGCGATTTCCTGGGGCGTCAAAACCGCCGTCGGTTCGTCGAAAATCAAAATATCGGCACCCCGGTACAGGGTTTTCAAAATCTCGACCCGCTGCTGCATGCCGACGGAAATGTCCGCGATCTTGGCATCGGGATCGACTTCCAGCCCGTACAGTTTGGAAAGGCGCAAAATCTCCTCCCTGGCGGATTTGATGTCGATCGTTCCGCTATGCACCGGCTCTTTTCCCAGGACGATATTTTCCGTCACCGTAAAGGTGTCGACAAGCATGAAGTGCTGATGGACCATCCCGATCCCCAAATCGTTGGCCACGTTCGGATCGGTGATTTTGACCGGCTTTCCGTGAACCCGTATCTCGCCCCCGTCCGGCTGGTATAAACCGAACAAAACGTTCATCAGGGTGGATTTCCCCGCGCCGTTTTCGCCCAGCAGGGCGTGGATTTCCCCCTTTTTCAGCTGGAAGGTGATATCATCATTGGCGACCAAATTCCCGAAAACTTTCCGGATATTCAACATTTCAATCGCATATTCCACAAAGAGTCCCCCTAGCGCTTCTGCTAATTTGAATGAAAGATGAACGATTCCATTTAAAAAAAAGCAATTGGTTTTCGCCAATTGCTTAACTCCCGCTGCCGCACCCTTGCGTCCGCTTCGGGCGGAGAAAGGGGGTCAGGGGATCGGCAAAACTCGTTAGCGCATTGCAAAGATGGCACAAAAGGCATACATAAAAAGTTTTAATCGGACGATCGCCAATTAAAGCCTTTTATGTATCGCTTTTGGCGGACCCTTTTTATGGGAGGGAATGCGGCGGCCCGTACCGCCGCATTCCCGGTTTGTCCATTAAGGTTTTACCCCGAGATCGCTCAGGAATTTTTCCATTTCCTCTTGGGTGCCGGGAGGCGTGATTTCCCCGTTGATGATCTTGTTTTTGTAATCTTCCACGGCCTTCAGCGTTTCAGCGGAGAGATGGTTTCCGGTTTTCGCCAATTCCACGCCGTTGTCCTTCAGCCCGTAGGTGATGGTCTGCCCTCCCGGGAATTGCCCGTTTTTCGCCTTTTCGGCCACGTCATAGACGCCCACGTCGACCCGTTTCATGGCGGACGTCAGGGTCACGTTATATTCCTTGCCGTCCACTTTTACCGTACCTTCGTCATATTGGTCGCTGTCGACGCCGATCACCCAGATATTGGCATTCGGATCCTGTTGTTTTCTCTCTTTCGCTTCGGAAAACACCCCGTTGCCCGTGGCGCCGGCCGCATGGAAGACGATGTCCGCGCCGTTGGAGTACATTTGGTTGGCGGCGGATTTGCCGAGATCGGGTTTGTCGAAAGCGCCGGTGTAATTGATCAAGACCTTGATCTTCGGATCGACGGAAGCGACGCCTGCCCGGAATCCGGCTTCGAAACGTTTGATGACGTCACTTTCCATTCCGCCGACAAAACCGACAACCTTCGTCTTCGTTTCCATCGCCGCGGCCACGCCGGCCAAGAAAGACACTTCCTGTTCCTTGAACATAATGCTCGCCACATTCGGCTGATCAACGACCATGTCAACAATGGCAAAATGGTTGTCCGGCCGTTGCTTCGCGATCTCTTCGATCGGCTTCGCCAACATGAACCCGATTCCGAAGATCAGATCAAAATTGCGGCGGGCGAGGGTGTTCAAGTTCGGGACATAGTCGGCATCGGATTTGGACTGCAGATAATCATAGCCCCCGTTGCCCTTTTTCAGCCCGTTGTCCTTCCCGAACTTTTGCAGGCCTTCCCAGGCCGATTGGTTGAAGGACTTGTCGTCTACGCCGCCGACGTCGGTGACCATCGCCACCGAAAATTTGTCTTCGGAACCGCTTTCACCGCTATCCTTGCCCCCTTCCTCCTTCGAGCTTCCGCAGGCGCTTAACGTCATGGAAAGGACGAGAAGCGCGGCCAAAAGCATACTGAATTTTTTCAGTTTCAAGAGAGAAACCCCCTTCAAATTTTTTAGCAGAACCCCCGGCAGCCCGAACTGTGGCGGCCAAAGTGAATTCTACTTTAACTAAAGTAAATATATCATGTCTTACTGAAGAAAGGAACATTCTGATTGAAATTTCCTGCAAAAAATTCGGGATAACATGAATTTTATTTTACAAAATATTTACAATATACGTATTAAGATTCGAAACACGAACAAATTCATCGGCTTGGGTTGCTAACTAGGGGAAAATCACGAACTTTTCAGATCGTCCTCGGAAGGCTTGGGAATGAGCACCGCCCGCGGTTTGCTGCCTTCATAAGGACCGACGATCCCCCTCCTTTCCATTTCGTCGATCAGCCGGGCCGCCCGGGTATAGCCGATCCGGAACCGCCGCTGGAGCATCGATACGGATGCGGTCTGCATTTCGGCGACGAGCTGGACGGCCTGTTCATACAGTTCGTCATCCACTTCCTCCCCGTCTTCCGCCGGATCGTCCGGAATCATTTCTTCCTGGTACCGGGCCCGCTGCTGGGAAATGACGAACCGGACGACTTCCTCCACTTCTTCATCGGAAACAAAGGCCCCTTGAACCCGGATCGGTTTCGACGCGCCGACGGGGAAAAAGAGCATGTCTCCCCGCCCGAGCAGCTTTTCCGCGCCGCCCATGTCCAAAATGGTGCGGGAATCGGCGTGGCTGGAAACGGCAAAAGCGATGCGGGACGGGATATTGGCCTTGATGACCCCGGTAATGACGTCGACGGAAGGCCGCTGGGTGGCGAGGATCAAATGGATGCCGCTCGCACGCGCCATTTGGGCAAGCCTCGTGATCGCTTCTTCCACGTCCGAGGAGGCGACCATCATCAAGTCGGCAAGCTCGTCCACGATGACGATAATATAGGGCAGGAGGGGCTCTTGTTCGCCGTTTTCCAAATTCTTTCGGCGGATGTATTCATTGTATCCTTCGATATTCCTCGTCCCGGTATGGGAAAACAATTCGTAGCGCCTTTCCATCTCGTTGACGACTTTTTGCAGGGCCTGGGCCGCCTTTTTCGGGTTGGTGACGACGGGCGCCAGCAGATGGGGGATGCCGTTGTACACATTCAATTCCACCATTTTCGGATCGATCAGCATCATCTTGACTTCATGGGGTTTGGCCCGCATCAAGATGCTCGTGATGATCCCGTTGATGCAGACGCTTTTCCCCGAACCGGTGGCCCCCGCCACCAGCAGGTGGGGCATCTTGTTCAATTCGGCAAAAACCGCCTCACCGGTAATGTCCCTGCCCAGGGCGATCAACAGCTTGGAGTCGGATTGGTCGAGGCTTTCCTCCAGCACTTCCCGCAGGCTGACCGTGGCCACCTCCGAATTCGGCACCTCGATGCCGATGGCCGACTTTCCGGGGATCGGAGCCTCGATGCGGATATCCTTCGCCGCCAGGGCGAGGGCCAGGTCGTCCGTCAGGCTGACGATCCGGCTGACTTTCACCCCCACATCGGGATGGACCTCGTATTTGGTGACGGCGGGCCCGATATGGACCTGGGTGACGCGGGCCTTGACGCCGAAGCTTTGAAAGGTGCGTTCCAATTTGGCCGCGTTGGCGTGGACCAATTCATATTCGCTGCTTTGATCCACGGGCCTGGGCGGCTTTAACAAATGGATCGGGGGCAATTGATAGTCCTCGTTCTCCACTTCGGCCACATTCAGCGGCTCCCCGGAAAGGTCGTCGGAAGGATGGCCGCCGTCTTCATCCGCCGTTTCCGGAATGCGGGCGATGGTCGGCGGAGATTCCCGGAAAGATTCTTCTTCCCGGTTGGTCCGCTCCAAAAAGTTGGATATGATCGGTTCGGAAACCCGCTCTTCCCCTTCCGGTTCCGTTTCCTTTTCCGCAGGCGGCAGCGCCTTCTTCCTCTCCGTTTTTGACCGGTTTTTCTTCAGGCGGGAAAGATCCTTCCTCGCCTCGGTGTACGTGTTTTTGAAAAAGCGGGCGATCCAGCCGAATACCTTTTGCAGGTCTTCGCTCAACGAGCGCCCCGTCAAGAGAATGGCCCCGACGAGGATGGAGAACCAGGCGATGATCCGGGTTCCGGCCGAGTCGAATAAAAAATGGAACAGGGAAAAGAGCACGGCGCCCGCCATTCCTCCGCCCAGTTCATAGCCGGAAGTCTCCCCCTTTAATTCCGCGAAAAACAGGTCCCATGTATTGAGAATGACGCTCGTTTTCCGGTAGGCCCCGTCCTCCGCCATTTTTTCAAACAGCCCGACATGGCTTAAAAGGAGCACCGCCCCCGTCATGAAATAAACCCCGATCAGCTGGCGCCGGAAAAAGTCCGGCCAGCTCCTCCGGAAGACGAGGGAGATGCTCAAAACCGCCGCTCCCAAGGGGATGAGGATGTACCATTCGCCGAACAAAAAGCGGCAAAAAAGCTTCAAGGCCGCCCCCACCTTTCCGAGGGAGGCGATGGTGATGACGGAAAGGGCGAGGGTCAATAATCCGAACGCCTCAAACTGCAGCGTTTCCTTCCAAAGCTTCTTTTTCGTTCTTCTTCTCCGTTTTCGTTTTGCCATTATGATCACCGTTCGTTTTGGATGAAAATGAAAAGAAAAGCAGCCGGGTTCTGGGCTGCTGGATTCATTATATCATATTTCATCCAAGGATACGGAAGTTTTTTCCCGAAAGGCCACATATGCCCCCGGCTTCACTTCATCGGACAAATAATGATAAGGATTCGTACTTACGATGCGGGAAATTTTCCAGCGGTCGTCCGTTTCCCGCCGGACGGCGACGGGTATTCCTTTGCAGCGGACGACCATCTCCATCTGCCCTTTTTCCTCCCCACGGAAAACCAGCTCATGGGGCAGCGGGGTGTACAAAATCATTGGACGATCCCTTCCTTTCTTTTTTTGGCAAGTTCGATCAGTTCATTCAGTTTGCTCATCGCTTCGCCGATGCCGCCCACTTCGTCGATCAGGCCGTGGCGGACCGCCTCTTTTCCGATGACGTTCGTGCCGATGTCCCGCGTCAAATTCCCCTGGGCGAACATTAATTCTTTAAACTTTTCTTCGCTGATTTTCGAGTGCTTGATGATAAAATTGATCACCCGGTCCTGCATCTTGTCCAAATATTCAAAGGTTTGCGGGACCCCGATGACCAGCCCGGACAAACGGATCGGATGGATGGTCATCGTCGCCGTTTCCGCGATGAAAGAATAATCGCAGCTGACGGCGATCGGAACCCCGATGGAATGCCCGCCGCCGAGGACGATGGAAACGGTGGGCTTGGAGAGGGAGGCGAGCATTTCGGCGATCGCCAGCCCCGCTTCCACATCCCCGCCGATCGTGTTCAACACGACGAGCAGCCCTTCGATCCGCGGATTTTGTTCGATGGCCACAATCTGGGGGATGATATGTTCGTACTTCGTCGTTTTGTTGTGGGGCGGCAGCTGCAAATGCCCCTCCACCTGGCCGATGATCGTCAAACAATGGATGTTGGAGTCCTGGAGCTGGGGCACGGCGGTTTGGCCGAGCTCCCGGATTTTTTCCAACAGGCCGGGCGATTTTTGTTCCTCGTTTTGTCCTGACTCATCCATATGGAATGCATTCATCGGAATATCCCCTTCCGTTTCTTTCCCCATAGTATTCCCGATTTTTCCCCGGCCATGAGAAATTAACGTCCGGCAGCCGGAATGACCCACCCCGCGGGATTTCCCCAGGCAAAAATAAAAAATCCGGGAATCCCGCGTTTGCAGGATTTCCGGACTTTTCCGGGGAATCAGGGTCATATTTCCATAACGATCGGAATGATCATCGGTCGGCGTTTCGTTTCATCAAACAGAAAGGCGCTGAGCTGATCGCGGATTTCCTGCTTCACGTTCGTCCAGTCGAAGGCCGGCCGGCGGAATCCCTTTTCCGCGATCTCCCGGACCATCTTCGTCGATTTTTCGATCAGTTTTTCCGACTCCCGGACGTAAACGAAGCCCCGCGAGATGATCTCCGGACCGGAGACGATCCTCCGCTCGTTCCGGCTAATGGTCATCACGACGATGAAAATCCCGTCCTGGGACAAAAGTTTCCTATCCCTAAGCACGATATTTCCCACATCGCCGACGCCGATGCCGTCGATCAAAACGTGGCCGGCGGCGACGCGGCCGTTGAGGGAGATTTTGTCCCGCCTGATCTCGACCACGTCCCCTTTATCGGCGATGACGATGTTTTCCTCCGGAACGCCCATGCTCATGGCGATTTTTTTATGGGCGTTCAGCATCCGGTATTCGCCGTGGATGGGGATGAAAAATTTCGGCTTCATGAGATTGAGCATGAACTTCAGCTCTTCTTCCCTGCCGTGGCCGCTGACGTGGTACCTCCCCTGGTTGGTAATGACGTTCGCGCCGGCGCGGAAGAGCATGTCGATCGTTTTGATCAAAAACAATTCGCCGCCCCGGTGGGGAGATGCGGCGATCAAAACCGTATCGCCCTTTTGGATATGGAGCTGTTTGTGGGCCCGCTTCGCCATTTGCTGCAAGGCCTCCAGCGGTTCCCCTTGGTTCCCCGTCATCAGGATGACAAGCTCCTCGTCAGGGATTTTGGAAACGGAGGAAAAGGGGACGACGACCGACTGGTCCAGGTGCAAATAGCCGAGTTTGTGCGCGATGGAATAGACGTTATGGAGTTCCCTCCCGGCGATGGCCACCTTCCGTCCCGACTTGGCCGCCGCATCAAAGACCCGCTGAATGGCGTTCAGGCTCGAGGCATAGCAGGCGAAAATGATCCTTCCCGGAGAATTGAGGAAGATGCTCTCCAGCTCCCGGCTGACGGAAACTTCGGGGGTGGTGTACCCCGGCTTTTCCGCCTCCGTGCTGTCGGAGAGAAGGCATAACACCCCCCGGTCACCGATATCGGCCATCTTGCTGATATTGGCCCGGTAAAGGGGATGGGTGCTTTGGTCGAATTTAAAATCCCCGGTGTAGACGATGGCGCCGATGTCCGTATGCATGCAAATCCCGACGGCATCGGGAATGCTGTGATTGACTTTAAAAAAGGTGACGCTGCAATGGGGAAACTCCAAGACGGTATCTTCATCGACGATTTCAAAGGAAACCTTCTGCTTGAACCCGTTTTCCCGCATTTTCGCTTCCGTTAAGGAAACGGTCAGGCGGGTTCCGTAAACCGGGGCATCCACTTCCCGCAATAAATAGGGCAGCGCTCCCGTATGGTCCTCGTGTCCGTGGGACAGGAAAATGCCTTTGACCCGGTTTTTGTTTTCGATCAAATAGGTGAAATCGGGGATGACGATATCGATGCCGAACATTTCCTCTTCGGGAAACATGAGGCCGGCATCGATCACGTACAGGTTTTTCTGGATCTCGATGACGTACATGTTTTTCCCTAATTCCCCTACGCCGCCCAAAGGAATGATTTTCACGGACTGATGTTTGTTTTTAGCCAATTTCAACAATCCTCGCTTCTGCTTTCTTTTTTTTCGGCGGAAAGCCGTTTTTCCTGCGGCAGAGAACGGGAGGCATCCCCCGCCGCTCCTCCGGAAAACGGGCGGGCCTCCCGGGACTTTCCCGAAAGAAAAGACACCCCAGGCATCGGCTTTTAAAAATTATCCTATATTTTTCCCCGAAAAATCAAGGTGTCCGACAAGCGGAATGCGAAAGACCCGCAAAGAACACGCGAAGGCCGGTCCCGGCCCTTCCTCCGGATCCGTCCGCCTTTATGGTCTATTGTACCACAATTTCCCGGTTTCCCACACGGGACCCGCGGAGCGATCCTCCATTGGACAAAACTGAACCGATCATCGACAAAAGTGCCTTGATTTTAGACAAACCGCACCATATGTTGGACACCGGAACCGATGATGGACATTTTTGTTGCGATGATGGACATTTTTTCGGCGATGATGGCTATTTTTTCTTTCATGTTGGACATATTTTTTCCCATGTTGAACATTATTTTTAAAATAATGGACAAACCATTGAAAATGTTGGACAGTCAACCGCGGAATTGGACAATTTTTTATCGATATTGAACGATTCCGCCGCCATTTTGGACATTCCGGCGGAAGTCCTCAAAGGAATGTCGGCCAATTCTTTCATCATATCGTTTCCCACACGAAACCCATTTTTCGGCTGCTTATCCCAATCTTGCGAGGCCGCCGCCTTCCCCGGCCGGGAACATCCCTTTTCGGCATGGCCTGTGAACGCCGAATCCGGCCAAAGTGCGGGACGGCCGCCAGGCGAACCCCGCTTTTCGTCCGATGCCCATGGGAGCATCCGCCCCTTTTGGCCGAGGCGGCCGGTTGCGGGTTCAAAAATCCCGCCCGCGCGATCATTCCTTTTCCTCGCTTGCGGGTGACGAGTCGTATTTTCTCCGTCGGTTTTCGCCGCACGGGTCATTTTTTCTTATACGGACACGACATTCCCCATCGGAAAAAGTCACCCGCGATTTCGGTTTTTGGGAACGGCAGGATCTTCTGCGCCGGAACGGGAAAGGGGGGAAACCCGCCGGAAGAAGTTTCTCTCGCCTTGAAATTCGCCGCGTTTTCCGTCCGTCGGATTTTGAAAGCCAAACGGAAGTCGCTCACCCTGCCCGCAGTTTTTCCGTTTGCGGGAGTTTGTCCGTCTTTGCCGCAAGTTTCACCGTCTCTTTCCGGGTTTCGAGTTTGCCGCCCGGCTTCACCATAGGCGTAACCAGCAATCCCGAAGGATACCGGCCTTCGATCGGAAAGCCCGAATCCTGCGGTCAGGGGGCGGTCTCAGACCCGAACGAACGGCTGTAAGACTCTCCCCCGAAATATCTGCTTATTCCGCGGTCAGGGGGCCGGTTTCGGACCCTTCCCGAAACGGTGCGGCCGATCAAGTTTTTCGGACAGGGCGCCTTTTCCCACCGGAAAATCGCGGCGCTTCTCCCGGATCCGTTGAGCGGGGGGATTTCCCGGCTCTAAGGATGGGCATTCGCGAAATATCGACCGCCCGGAAACGAATTTGGGATCGTCCAAACCCTTAAGGAGCATTTCCGTAAAATTCGGGCTGCGCTCCATCCTGCGTTCGGAGGAGATTTTCTGTTCCAAGTAAGAAGTGCTTTCCCTAAAAATCGGACTGCTTTGGGAACGAATTTGTGATCGTCCGTATCCGGCGTGAAGAGCATTCCCGGTAAATTCCGGACGCTCCCCATCCGGCCATCGGAGGAGATTTCCCGCCCAAAGGAAGGGGAGCATTCCCGAAACATTCGGGCTGCTCCCTGAAGATACGAAGGTACTCCTTTTCCGGCCGGATGGGAAATCCATCAGATTTTGCCGACTTCTTTCAACAAATCCATGAGCCTGTTTCTTTCTTCCGCCGTCAGCGGAACTAAAGGCAATCGGACGCTTCCCACGTCCAGGCCGGTCAGCTGCAGGGCCGTTTTCACGGGAGCGGGGCTCGGGGCCATGAACAGCCCTTTCATCAGGGGAAGCAATGTATGATGCCATTTCTGGGCCGTCCGATAGTCTCCGGCGAAAAAGGCCTTGATCATTTTTTGCATCTCGTCTCCGACCACGTGGGAGGCCACGCTGACGACCCCTTCCCCGCCGATGGAAAGAACCGGAAGGGTCAGGCTGTCATCCCCGCTGTACAGGGCAAAATCATCCGGGGTGTTGGCGATGATTTCCGACATTTGGTTCAGATCTCCACCCGCCTCCTTCACGGCGCGCACATTGGGGATTTCCGCCAGACGGATGACGGTTTCGGGGAGCATATTGACGCCGGACCTGCCGGGGATATTGTAAAGCATGACGGGGAGGGACGTGGCTTCGGCAATGGCGCGGAAGTGTTGGTAAATCCCTTCCTGGTTCGGCTTGTTGTAATAGGGAACGACGAGGAGAATCCCGTCCACGCCGATTTCCTCCGCCTTTTTCGTAAGCTCCACCGATTCCTTCGTATTGTTGCTCCCCGTGCCGGCGATGACCGGGACCCTGCCGTTTACGACTTTCACCACATGCTTAAAGAGGGCGATCTTTTCTTCCTTCGTCAGCGTCGGAGATTCCCCCGTCGTGCCGGCGACGACAAGGGAGTCGCTCCCGTGCTGGATCAGGTATTCCACCAGGTAGGTCGTTTTTTGGAAATCGATATACCCTTTGGCGTCAAAGGGGGTGACCATCGCAGTGGAAATGCGTCCAAAGATCGACATAGGCTCACTCCTTCATCTTTTTACTGAGGATGCTGATCTCATCAATGGCCTCCCGCTCCCACTGTTCTTCATCGAGGCGGAAAGCGTCGTGAAGGGCGTTGACCGCTTTCGCCAAATCCTTTTGTTTGACGAGCACCCAGATCGTCGTGTAGCTGTCCGCCGACTGCAGGATGCGGATTCCCTGTTCGGAAAGGGCGGTTACGATTTTTGATGCGACCCCGGGAACTCCCGTGATCCCCGCGCCGACGACGGAGACTTTGGCACAATGGTTTTCAATGACCGGATCGTAACCGAGGGATTCCAGAACGGCACGGGCTTTTTCCGCCAGATGATCCTGGACCGTGTAACAAACATGGTTGGGGGAAATGTTGATGAAGTCGACGGAGATTTGTTCCTTGGCCATCGCCTTGAAGACATCGACTTCCAGGTTGTACTGATCCTTTTTGGCGTAAACCTTGATTTGGCTGATGTTGCTGACGTAGGCGATCCCCGTCACCAGCCGTTCACGGATCTCCCCGCCCCGGTTTTTCTTCGCCAGTTTCGTGACCAGCGTCCCCGGGCTGTCGGAATAGGTGGAACGGATGCGGATCGGTACGTCGGCATGCATGGCGATCTCCACGGCCCGCGGATGGATGACCTTCGCCCCCTGGTAAGCCAGATTGCTGATTTCGTTGTAGGTCACGACGGAAAGTTTGCGGGCTTTGTCGGTGATCCGCGGGTCCGCGGTCATCACCCCGTCCACATCGGTGAAAATATCGATCCATTCCGCCTGGAGGGCGGCCCCCAATGCGGCCGCCGTCGTATCGCTTCCGCCCCTGCCGATCGTCGTCACTTCCCCGTCTTCCGTTTCCCCCTGGAAGCCGGCCACGACGACGGCGTCATGGGATTCCAGTTCCTTCAGGAGCCTTTGGCAGTTGACCTCGATGATTTTGGCATCGGTAAACTCGCCGTTCGTCCGGAATCCCGCCTGCGCCCCGGTGAGGGCCGTCGCGCGGATGCCGTTTTTCAGCAACAGATTGCTGAAGACAACGGCGGAGATGATCTCGCCGCAGGAGAGCAGCAGATCCATTTCCCGTTTAGAAACCCGGGCGTCGTTTCCGCCGACGAGGGACAACAACGTGTCCGTGGCGTACGGATCGCCCATGCGCCCCATGGCGGAGACGACGATGACGGGCTTATATCCTTCATCCAAAGCCTTGCGGACGTGTTTGAGGGCCTGTTTGCGGTTTTCTTCGGTTCGGACGGACGTACCGCCGAATTTTTGTACGATGATTTTCATGTCAACACCTCGGTTACAGCCATTGGTTGCGGATAAGGCTTTCGGCGATTTGGATGGAATTCAGCGCGGCGCCTTTCAGCAGATTATCCGATACGATCCACATATGGAAGCCGTTGGCCACATCCAGATCACGCCGGATTCTTCCGACGAAAACCTCGTCTTTTCCGGACGCAAAATAGGGCATCGGATAAATTTGCCCGGCGCGGTCGTCCTGCAAAAGGACCCCGGGGGATCCGGCGAGGACGCTGCGGATTTCCGCTTCGGTCGCGCGATCCGATTCCACCTCGAAATATACCGATTCCGAATGGCCCCGTTCCGCCGGAATGCGGACGCAGGTGGCTGCGATTTTTAATTCGGGGAAATGCATGATTTTTCTCGTTTCATTGATCATTTTCATCTCTTCAAAAGTGAACCCGTTATCCTGAAAAACGTCGATTTGCGGAATGGCGTTAAAAGCGATCGGGTAATGTTTTTCCGCGCTCCTTACCGGCAAAATTTCCGCCTGCGGGCGTTCGCCGGCAAGTACCGCCTTCGTTTGTTCGACCATTTCCCGGACGGCCTGCGCCCCCGCGCCGCTGACCGCCTGATAGGTGGAGACGATCACCCGCTTGAGGCCGAAGGCTTTCCGGATCGGCTGAAGGGCGACGACAAGCTGGATTGTCGAACAATTCGGGTTTGCGATAATTCCTTTATGATCCTTTAAGTCCTCTTCGTTCACTTCGGGAACAACGAGAGGCACGTCGGGGTCCATGCGGAAGGCGCTCGTGTTGTCGATCACCACCGCCCCCCGTTTCACCGCCTCGCCGGCCAAGGTTTTGGAAATGGCGCCGCCCGCGGAAAACAGGGCGATGTCCACGCCGGAAAAACTTTCCGGTTTGGCTTCCTCCACGATGATCTTCTCGCCTTTAAAAACCATTTCCTTCCCTTTGGACCGGCTGGAGGCGAGCAGGGTGAGTTTTTTCACGGGGAAATTCCGTTCTTCCAATTTTTTTACCATTTGCTGGCCGACGGCGCCCGTAGCCCCGACGACTGCCACATGATATCCTTGATTGCCCATGAAAATCTGCTCCTTCCTGGGTGAAACCGTTCATGTTCGCGATGTTTTCTCGCTTATTCCTAATTTTAGCACAATCCGCCGGGAAAGGAATCCGTTTGTTTTTCCCATCTCAATGGTTTCCCATTTCCGTCATTTTTTTCGGAACCGTTCGATGATCATCGGCTGGTATTGTTTTCCGGCGAGGGCGTGCTTGACCGTGTCGGCGAGCAGCGTCATGTCGGCGACCATGGAATTCGGCTTGTTTGCCGGATCATCCTGGCCGAAGGGGATGAAATAGATGTTTTTGGCCGAAATCAGGCGCATCAAATTGATGCCGTTCAGGCCGAGGGCGTCGTTCGTCGAAATGCCCAAAACGACCGGGCGCTGGTTTCGCATCGTGGCCTTTGCCGCCATCAGCACCGGGGAATCGGTGAGGGCGTTGGCCAGCTTGCTCAAGGAGTTCCCCGTCAGGGGGGCGATGACCATGCAGTCGAGGGGGGATTTGGGGCCTAAAGGTTCCGCCTCCACAATGGAATCGATCGCCTTTTTTCCGGTCACTTCCTCGATCTTTCCGATCCATTCCTCCCCCGAACCGAACCGGGTGGTGGTGTTCTTGACGGTGAAGGAGACGACGGGGACGACTTCCGCCCCTTCCTCCACCAGCTTTTCGATCTCCGGATACACGGCATCATAGGTGCAATGGGAACCGGTCAATCCGAATCCGATCCGTTTTCCTCGCAATTCCATAGGTTCAACTTCTCCTTTCTTATTAAAAGATCGGTCAATAATTCGACAAGGGCGCCGGCCAGGATCTTTCCGGCCGTTTTCGGCGCGACGATGCCGGGAAGGCTGGGGGCGAGAAAGGCTTTGATCCCCCGCTTTTCCGCGTAACGGAAGTCCGTTCCTCCAGGTTTGGAAGCAAGATCGATGATAAAGGTGCGGGACGGCATTTTGGAAAGGACACCGGCGGTAAGAACGAGAGCCGGGACGGTGTTGATGCAAATGTCCGCATCTTGGACCGCCTCGCCGATTTCCGCGAGGGGAACGGGCTCCAGGGACATTTCCGCAATTCTTGCCAGATCTTCCTTTTTCCCCGAGACGACTTTCACCTTCGCCCCGAGGGCGGAAAAGGCCCTTGCCGCCGTCATCCCGACCCGCCCGAAGCCGACGATCACCGTTTTCGAACCGTGAATCGTAATATCCGTATTTTGTATGGCCAACAGCAGGGCTCCCTCCACCGTCGGAACGGAGTTGCAGATGGCCACATCATCCCTTTCCAGGACAGGTTCCACTTTCCGTCCGGTTTTCTTCTCCAGCTCTTTTAAATATTCATTTTTGATGCCGGAAAACAGGACGCAGTATTCGGGGGTTTGCCCGATCAATTCTTCCGCGAGGAAAATCGGTTCCTTGGCGAACAGGGACTCGACCTCCCCCTTCCCGTTCGTTCCGCCGGCCGGCAAAATGATGGCGTCGATCTCCCGAAAACGGACATCGTCCATTTTTTCCTTTGCCGCGTTTAAAAAAGGGTTTTCCAGCAATTCAAAACCGATTAACGTCAATTTGGCATCCAATTCGATCAGCCGATGGATGATTTCCAGCTGGCGCGCATCTCCTCCAATGACTGCCACATTCAGTCCGGTCAACAAGGGATTCACCTTCTTTTTTCGGGGAAAGAAAAAATTCAGTTCAAAAACATATTATGTTTTGCGCCCGCGGGTGTGAAATGTCGGGACGGGGATTGGCAAGAAAATGATGCCGCCAGGGGAAGCGGTCCGTTTGCGCCTTGGGGGTCGTCCGTATGGGGAAACACGCGGAATCTTCACAGGGATGCGAGCAGGCCTTCGCCGCATGCCGTCGGCCGGGCAACAAAGCCCGGCACAAAGGGCCTGGCCGTTCGCGCCGGGCCGTTTTCTGGGGGGATGCCTTTCCTGGGTCTTGGCTTTCTTCTATGGAAACCGTTTCCTGCCGTGCCGCTTCAGCGCCTTTCCCCTTCGTCCCCCGGCCGGTTTGCGGGATCCGGGGATCGGCGCCTGTTTCTTCAAGAAGAAACGGCCGCCCCATACCGGTCCCGAAATGCGGGTAGGCCGCACCTTCCCGCCGGGCCAGTGCCGAAAATAGGCGCGGAAGGCTTGGAAAACCCGAACCGGATAGGGGCAGCCGGCTATCCTTTTGATAAAAAAAGGCCCCAAGCCTGCCGCTTGGAGCACTTTTTACGCATCCTCGTATTCACTTTCCGGAAAATCGATGATGATCATATCGGTTCCGATCTTTTTAATGTATTTCCAAGGAACGCGGATCTCGCCGCCCGATTTCCTCAGCTGGTACCATTTGCCCGTCGGAATGATCAGGGCTTGAATCTGCCCCGTCTGTTCGTTGATTTCCAAATCGGTCTGTCCCAGGATGCCCAGCCGTTCCGCCTTTTTCACGTCGACGATCTCTTTTCCGCTCAGTTCGCTCAGCCGCAAAGCCGCATCATCCCTTCCTCTCCTTCTTATACTCATTCTATTGGGAAAGGAGGGATTTTAGAAGAAAATTATTGAACGGCTTTCGGCAGTTGGCCGTCCGGGCTGATTAAGGCGACGGCGTAGGGTTCCGAAAAGATCTCCCGGCACACGTCGTCCATTTCTTCCTTCGTCACTTCATCGATCAGGGCGATCATTTCATCCAGGGAGCGGTGTTTCCCCAACAGCAGCTCGTTTTTCCCGTTGCGGCTCATCCGGCTGTTGGTGCTTTCCAGGCTGAGCATTAAATTGCCCTTCAATTGTTCCTTGCTGTTTTGCAATTCCTTTTCGGTAATCCCCTTGTCCATCAGCTGGTGCAGGGTTTCCTGGATCGTGTCGAAGAGCACGTCCAGCTGCTCCGGGCCGGTGCCGCCGTAAATGGTGATCATGCCGCAGTCCTCGTAGGCGGTATGGTAGGAATAGATGGAATAGGCGAGGCCCCGCTGTTCGCGGACTTCCTGGAACAGCCTGCTGCTCATGCTGCCGCCCAATATGTTGTTGAGAAGAATCAGGGGATAGATCCGTTCATGCCCGAAGGAATACCCTTCAAAACCGAGGCAAATATGGGCCTGTTCCGTGTCCTTTTTCTTCGTAATGAAATTTTTTTGGAACACCGGCTTGTCCTCTTCGATTTTGCGGCTGGAACCCTGATAATGGCCGAAGTAGCTTTCAATCTTTTTTACGATCGCCTCGGAGACGTTGCCCGCCACGGAAATGACCACGTTTTCCGGCGTGTACCGTTCCTTCATGTAGGAATGGAGCGTCTCCCGGGTGAAGGTCTCCAACGTTTTTTCCGTGCCCAAAATGGGAAAGCCGAGGGGATGGTTTCCGTAAACCGCCTTGCCCAGCAAGTCGTGCACGAGATCGTCCGGGGTATCTTCATACATTTTGATCTCTTCATAAACCACGTTCTTCTCTTTGATTAATTCTTCCCGGTCGAAGACGGAATTGAAAAACATATCCGCCAAGAGGGACAAGGCGTAATCGGCGTGATTATCCAGCACCTTCGCGTAAAAGCAGGTATATTCCTTCGATGTGAAGGCGTTGACCTGGCCGCCGATGCTGTCGAAGGATTCGGCGATGTCCCTCGCCGAACGGGTTTTTGTCCCTTTAAAAAACATATGTTCCAAAAAATGGGAGATCCCATTCAGCTTCGGCGTTTCATTCCTTGATCCGGTCTTGACCCAGATGCCGATGGAAACCGAACGGACCGTGGGAATTTCTTCGAGCACGATGCGAACGCCGTTCGAGCAGGTAAATTTCTTGATCATGTCATTCCTCCTAATGGCTGAGTGTACGGGTGATGATTCGTTTTTCATCGAGCAATTCGGTGACCGATCCGATTTTGTAGCCTTCTTCCTTCAGAACGGAAATCATCGGTTCCAGCGCCTCGGCGGTGGAGGCCGTGGGATGCATTAAAATGATCGCGCCGTTGTGGGCCTGCTTCCGGACCCGGTCGACGATCGTGTTCGGAGAAGGTTTTTGCCAATCGATCGTGTCGACCGACCACAGGATCGTTTCCATGTTCATTTTTGCGGCGAGCGCCACCGTCCGGTCATTGAAGCTGCCGCTCGGCGGGGCGAACCATTTGGGCGCGATGCCGACCGTCGCCCGAAGGATGTCGTTCGTCTTTTTGAGTTCCGCCTCCGCCTCATCTTCCGAAATTTTCGCCATATCGGGATGGGAATAGGAATGGCTGCCGATTTCATGACCCCCTTCATGGATCATCTTCACCGCTTCGGCATGGCCTTTCGCCCATCTTCCTTCGAGGAAAAAGGTGGCGGAAATATGGTGTTTTTTCAATATTTCAAGGATCGTTGAGAGATATTCTTCCCCCCAGGCCACGTTGAAGGTGAAAGCGACCATGGGCTTGTCGGGATGGCCCCTGTAGATCGGGCTCGGCGGCAATTGCTCCAGATGGACCTGCGGAGGGATTTGCCGGAAGACGAGTTTATCCTCCAAAAATTTTTTGTAAGGCTTCATTTTCCGGTAGGACGCTTCCACATCCACCTTCAGGCCGTTATAGCCGGGCATCTTCTTCCATACTTTATCAATCTTAGCATTTTGGGCCGGTTTTTCATAGTTTTTTGCCTTATGTAAAATTTCCCCATACAGCGGATCCTTGCCGCCCGAGGCGGGAAGTGCCTCCGTTTTCAACGTATTGACATAAATTTCAGAAAAAGGATTATGTACCAATAAATAAGAAAACAATACGATCATCGATAAGGCCCATATTTTTTGCAAGAACGGTTTCCTCATGTTCCCCGCACGGAAAATCCGCGCCGCACCCCGCTTTCCCTCGTCCATTCGTGATCCTGCCTATATAAAACCTATGAAACCTTCGGACAGGGTAGAACATAAGGATAAAAAACCGTTCTTGGCTCGCGTATAAAAATGGACCTGCTCTTGGAAGAGAAAGTCCTTTGGTCCGGTCAATTTTCCGAACGTTGATATTAGATAAAGAAAGGAAGCAAGTCAAACCTTACGGAACATAAGGCTTACTTGACATCCTTCATCCTTTTATCTTTTCGCTCTTTGTTTTCTCCTTTGATCCCTGAGAACCGCTTTCCGGGAGAGATTGATCCGGCCGTGTTTGTCGATGTCCGTGATCTTGACGAGGATTTCGTCGCCGACGGAAACCACGTCTTCCACCCGGCCGACCCTGCCTTCCGCCAGTTCGGAGATGTGGACGAGGCCGTCTTTTCCTTGGAGGATCTCCACGAAAGCGCCGAACTTTTCGATCCGTTTTACTTTCCCGAGATAAACCTGGCCGACTTCCACGTCCCTGACGATGCTTTCAATGATCTGCATCGCCTTTTTGTTCATTTCCTCATCCGGGGAGGTAATGTAGATGGTGCCGTCCTGTTCGATGTCGATCTTCACGCCCGTTTCGTCGATGATCCGCTTCACTTGTTTTCCGCCCGGGCCGATGACATCCCCGATCTTTTCCGGATTGATGTGCATCGTCAAGATCTTCGGCGCGTACACGGACAGGGATTTCCGCGGCTCGGAAATGGTCTTCAGCATCGACTCAAGGATCTGCAGCCTGCCCTTTCTGGCTTGCTCCAAAGCTTCCTTCAAGATCTCGTAGGTGAGCCCGGAGATTTTAATGTCCATCTGCAGCGCGGTGACCCCCTTCTTCGTACCGGCCACCTTGAAATCCATGTCGCCCAAATGGTCTTCGATTCCTTGGATGTCGGTCAAAATGGTGTAATGGTCGCCGGATTTTACCAAGCCCATCGCGATCCCGGCAACGGGCGCTTTAATCGGAACACCCGCATCCATCATGGCCAATGTGCTCGCGCAGATGCTGGCCTGGGAAGTGGAACCGTTCGATTCCAACACTTCGGATACGAGGCGGATCGTGTAAGGGAATTCCTTCTCCGAAGGAATGACGGGTTCCAACGCCCGTTCCCCGAGGGCCCCGTGTCCGATTTCCCGCCTTCCCGGTCCCCGGATCGGTCCGGTTTCGCCGACGGAATAGGGCGGAAAATTGTAGTGGTGCATGAATCTTTTTTCTTCTTCGATCCCCAGTCCGTCCAAAATTTGCACATCCCCGAGGGCACCCAACGTACAAACGCTCAGCGCCTGGGTTTGTCCCCTGGTGAACAGCCCGGAACCGTGGGTTCTCGGCAGGATCCCGACTTCCGATGACAGCGGGCGGATTTCATCCACTTTTCTTCCGTCCGGACGGATTTTTTCCACGGTAATCAGGCGGCGGAATTCTTCCTTTTCGATTTTGTCCAGGATGTAGTTCACCTGTTTCAGCTTCTCTTCGTCCTCATCTTCCCCGGCGAAATGTTCCACGACCCGGTCTTTCACTTCCTGGATCGCCGCTTCCCGGGCAAGTTTTTCCTTCACTTGAATCGCTTCGACCATCTCTTTTTGGCACATTTCCCGGATCTCGTTTTCCAGTTCGGGATCGACCTCAAACAGGGTGACTTCCACCTTTTCTTTGCCGATTTCCTTGGCGATCTCTTCCTGGAAGGCGACGAGGCGCTTGATTTCTTCGTGGCCGAACATGATCGCATCGAGCATCGTCTCTTCCGGCACTTCCTTCGCGCCGGCTTCCACCATGTTGACCGCATCCTTCGTTCCGGCCACCGACAGATGCATTTCGCTCTTTTCCATCTGTTCCACGGTCGGATTGATGACGAATTGGCCGTCGATCAAGCCGACCACCACGCCGGCCACCGGTCCGTTGAACGGGATGTCGGAGATCGACAGCGCCAGGGAGGAACCGAGCAATGCGGCCATTTCCGTGGAGCAATCCTGGTCGACGCTCAACACCGTGCTGATGATCTGCACCTCATTCCGGAATCCTTCCGGAAACAGGGGGCGGAGCGGGCGGTCAATCAGCCGGCTGGCGAGGATGGCGGATTCGCTCGGCCGTCCTTCCCGTTTGATGAATCCCCCCGGTATTTTCCCGACCGCGTAAAGGCGCTCCTCATAATTGACGGTCAGCGGAAAAAAATCGACATCTTTTGCTTCCTTGGACATCGTCGCCGTGGATAAGACGACGCTGTCTCCATAGCGGACGAGGACCGCGCCGTTCGCCTGTTTGGCCAATTGGCCGATCTCCACTTGCAGCGGCCGCCCGGCCAGATCTATGGAATAGACGCGTTTTTCACTTTCCATAAATGAACCCCTTTCTTCATTGCAGACTTCCCTGTCTTCATTCGTTTTTTACAATATATATTGTAAACCATCGGAACGGGTTCGAAAACGAAAGAGTTAAGTTTTTCTGCAACGGAAAAATGTCCTATACAAAAAAGCGGGAAAAATCCCGCTTTGCCTATCGGCGCAAACCAAGTTTGTCGATCAATTTCCGGTAGCGCTGGACGTCCGTTTCGCGCAAATAATTCAAAAGGTTGCGGCGTTTCCCTACCATTTTCATCAATCCGCGTCTGGAATGGTAATCCTTCTTATGGACCCGCAAATGCTCGTTCAAATTGTTGATTTGTTCCGTCAGGATAGCGATTTGCACTTCCGGAGAACCGGTGTCGGTTTCATGGATCCGGAATTCCTTGATGATTTCCTGTTTGCGCTCTTGCGTCAAAGCCATCCTTTTCACCTCCATTTTTCTCATCGATCCCCGATTACTGAGAAAACGCCGGAGAAAGCGTCTTTCCAAGTAACGGTTCATCAAATACGTAAAATAGAATACAACTTTTTCGCCGTCTTTGCAAGCAGGAAATGGACTTTTTTCCGGACGTTCATCCGCTTTCTTTTCCGGAAAAGTAATCGACGGCCGTCTGCAGGTCCCGGCGCATTTGGGCGACCAGCGCATCGACGGACGGAAATTTCTCTTCATCCCGCACCCGCTTGAGCCATTCCAATTTGACCCTTTCCCCGTAGATCGTCTCATGAAAATCGAGCAGATGCACCTCGATGGTGAGCCGGTGATCCCCCTGGAAGGTCGGACGGCGGCCGATGTTGCAGATCCCGTTTACCCAGCGGTTATGTATGTACATGCGCACGAGGTAAACCCCGGTTTTCGGGAGGACGTATTTTTCCCATACGTCGATGTTCGCCGTCGGAAAACCGATCGTCCGTCCCCTTTTCTCCCCGTGGACGACCGTTCCTTCCATCGTGAAATGTCTCCCCAAAAAAACGGGGACCTGTTCCACTTCCCCCGCCTCGATCATGCGGCGGATCGTCGTGGAACTGATCTTTTCCCCGCCGATCGCGATCTTTTCCACGGTCGTTTGCGTGAAGCGGCCGCGGGCGTGCTCCTTCATGGACTCCATCGTTCCCTTGCCGAACTTGCCGTAGGTGAAATCAAAGCCGGCAACCACATGTTTGGCGTTGAGCGCAACCAAGTATTCGTCGACAAATTGTTCGGGCAAAACCTGGGCGAATTCCCGTGTAAAGGAAACGAGGAACAAATAATCGACGCCCAGCTTTCCGATCTCCTCCATCTTTTCGTCGACGGTCGTGATATACCGCACCTCTTCCGGCCGGTTCCCGAGAACCTCCTTCGGCGAAGGGTGGAACGTCATGACGGCGCTTTTGCACTTCCGCCTTTCCGCTTCTTCGACCGCCGCCGATATGACCGCCCGATGGCCGATGTGGACGCCGTCAAAAAATCCGAGGGCGATCGACAATGGCGGGAAAGGGCGGTTTTCCCCGTGTTCCCCATGATTGATACGGATGATTTCCACCAATGGACACACCTTTACCTGTTAAAAATTTCATCAAAAGCGAAAACCCTTTCCGGTTTTAACATCCCCGGTCTGCCGGAATGCTTCCGGTAAACGGCGACGATCCGGCCGCGCCACCAAACGGCGACGGGGCCTTCTTCCCCCTGCAGATGTTCCGGCGTTGCCAACAGCGCGCCGTTTTTGACCCTATTAGCTAATGTATCATGAATTTGATATTTCGGCAATTCGGAAAGGACGTCCTCGACCGGGAGCAGAATCTTTTCCGCCCGGCCTTCCTCGACCGCCGCTTCGATTTCTTCGAAGGTGAAGCAGGCGTCCCGATGAATTCCCGCGGCTGAGATCCGGGTCAAAGCGGACATGTGGGCGGGGTAACCGAGCTTCTCGCCGATGGATACGGCCAGCGTGCGGATGTAGGTCCCTTTTCCGCAGGCCACCCGGATGGAAAAGGACAAGGGGTTCCCGGAAAATTCCTCCCGGTCGTCCAAAAGGGTCAATTCATGGATGACGACCTTCCGGGAGGGGCGTTCGACCGGGATTCCTTCCCGGGCGTATTCGTAAAGCCTTTTTCCGTTCACTTTGACGGCGGAATACATCGGGGGGGTTTGGACGATCTCGCCGGTATGCGCCCGTAAAACCTCCAGCAGCTCCCCGCGGGAGATCGTCCGTTCCACCTTCTTTTCTTCCACGACTTCGCCCTCGGCATCTTCCGTCGTCGTGGACACCCCCAGGGTCACCGTCGCCACATAGGTTTTCCCCGAATCCTGGAGGTAGCGGACGATTTTCGTCGCCTCGCCGATGCAGACGGGCAGAACCCCGCTGACGTTCGGATCCAGCGTCCCGGTATGGCCCGCCTTTTTTATTTTTAACAGCCGGCGGATCTTCAGGACGCAAGCATGGGAGGTCATCCCCTCGGGTTTCCACAACGGAATGATCCCGTGCACCGCATTCTCCCCTTTCCTGAAAAACGGCTGACCTTCTGGAAGTCAGCCGTTTCCGTCATCTTTTTTTTCTTCTTCTTTGATATGTTTGATCAGCGTTTCGATCCTGTTCCCGTACTCCAACGATTCATCGAGCTCAAAAATTAAATCGGGGGTCTTCCTCAAGCGGATGCGCCTGCCGATTTCCGAGCGGATGAAACCCTTCGCTTTCGCCAGTCCGGCGAGGGTGTTTTCCTTGTCCTCCTCGCTGCCGAACACGCTCAAAAAGACTTTGGCGATCTGGAGATCCCCGGTGACTTCCACGTCCGTTACGGTAACGAATCCGATGCGGGGATCCTTCAACTTGCGGCCGATGATGTCGCTCAATTCCTTTTTCATCTGTTCCGCTATCCGGTTTGCGCGCAAATTCATCTCTATCACCCCACTCACAGCCATTCCAAATTGGTAACCGTCCGCTCCAGTTCGGGAAAGGAATCGATGATTTGCAAAACCCTTTGCATCTCCTGTTCGGCCGGCTTTTTCGCCGATGCTACGAGGGCGATGCCGATCTTCGTCCGCTGCCAGGCGTCCTGGTATTCGATTTCCGAGACGGAGACGTTGAATTTTTGCCGCAGGCGGGCGATCATCCTTTGGAGGAGCGCCCGCTTATCCTTCAGTGAGCGGCAATGGTAGAACAGGCATTCCACCGAGGCGAAAAGGATCATGATTTTTTAACTTCCTCCATGACGAAAGCTTCGAAAATGTCCCCTTCTTTGATATCGTTGAAGTTTTTGATCACGATCCCGCATTCGTACCCTTGCTGGACTTCCTTCACGTCATCTTTGTACCGTTTCAGGGACTCGATTTCACCCTCAAAGACGACCACGCCGTCGCGGATGACCCTGACCCCGCTGTCCCGGGTCACTTTTCCGTCGGTCACATAGCATCCGGCAATGGTCCCCACCTTTGAAACTTTGAAGGTGGTCCTTACTTCCGCCTGACCGATGACCTTTTCTTCATATTCCGGTTCGAGGAGCCCCTTCATCGCCGATTCGATTTCTTCGATCGCCTTATAGATGATGCGGTGCAGGCGGATGTCCACCTTTTCCTGTTCCGCCAGCCGTTTGGCGTTCGTGTTCGGCCGGACGTTGAACCCGATGATGATCGCATTGGAGGCGGTGGCGAGCAGGATGTCGGACTCGGTGATCGCCCCGACGCCGGTGTGGATGATCTTCACCTTCGCCCCTTCCACGTCGATCTTTTGCAGGGAATTGGCGAGGGCTTCAACGCTGCCTTGCACGTCCGCTTTAATGATCACGTTCAGCTCTTTCAAATCGCCCTGCTGCATTTGTTCAAACAGGTTGTCGAGGCTGATCCGGGCCGATTCGTTTCTCGTCGCCTGCAAAGCCATCTGCGCCCGGGCTTCACCGACTTGGCGGGCGGTCTTTTCATCGTCAAAAACGACGAACCGGTCGCCTGCCTGCGGAACTTCATGCAGCCCGGTGATTTCGACGGGCGTGGACGGACCCGCCTCTTTCACCCGGCGTCCGACGTCGTTCATCATGGCCCGCACCCTTCCGTAGGTGTTGCCGGCCACGATCGGGTCGCCGACGCGGAGGGTTCCGTTCTGCACCAACAGGGTGGCCACGGGGCCGCGGCCCTTGTCGAGCTGGGCTTCGATGACCGTACCGTATGCGTTGCGATCCGGATTGGCCTTCAGCTCTTCCATTTCGCTCAGCAGCAAAATCATTTCCAGCAATTGGTCGACGCCATCCCCTTTCAGGGCGGAGATCGGGACAAAGATCGTATCCCCTCCCCATTCTTCGGGGACTAAACCGTATTCGGTCAATTCATTCTTGACCTTCTCGGGGTTGGCCGTCGGCTTGTCGATCTTGTTCACGGCGACAATGATCGGCACTTTGGCCGCCTTGGCATGGTTGATGGCTTCCACCGTTTGCGGCATGACGCCGTCATCGGCGGCGACGACCAGCACGGTAATGTCGGTCACCTGCGCGCCGCGGGCACGCATCGTCGTAAAGGCGGCATGGCCAGGGGTATCCAGGAAGGTGATCTTCTTGCCGTTGACGACGACCTGATAGGCGCCGATATGCTGGGTAATCCCGCCCGCTTCACCTTGCGCGACTTTCGTATGGCGGATATAATCCAGCAAGGTCGTCTTCCCGTGATCGACATGGCCCATGATCGTGACAACGGGGGGGCGTTCTTTCAGATCTTCCGGTTTGTCTTCGGTAATGTAGGTTTCCAGGTCGGTGATGTCCACCTCGACCTTTTCTTCCACTTCCACCCCGTATTCGCCGGCGATCAGTTCGATGGCGTCCTTGTCCAATTCCTGATTGATGGTGGCCATTACGCCGAGCATGAATAATTTTTTAATGATTTCGGAAGGCTCCCGGTGCAGCTTCTTCGCCAATTCGGCGACGGTAAGGGAACCCGTGAAGGTAATCTTTTTCGGCAATTCCTTCTCTTTTTTCTTTTGCTGAGCCGGTTCGCTCGCCTCCCGCATTTTGGCGGCGGGTTTATTTTTTCCTTTTTTCTTCGAGAAGGCCTTGTTTTCTTTGGAACGGAATTCCTGGTCGTATTTTTTTCCTTCCTTGTTTTTCGGGCCCGTCTTGACCTTCACCGTCTTCGGCGCTGTTTCATCCAGCTCCTCTTCGATCAGTTCCGTAATATTTCCCTTATTTTTTACGGGAATGGGCGCCGCCTTCATATTCTTCTCCGGTTTTCCCGCTTTATCCTGGGGTTTCGCCTGTTTTCTCTGCGGTCTTCCGAATCCCTTCGGCTTCTTTTCGAATTTCTCCTTCTCCCTCTTCTTTCTCTTCAAGGTCTGGTCCAATTTTTTCACGGTTTCCTCGTCGATGGTTGACATATGGTTGGTCACATTCACGTTCAATTCCTGCAATTTTTCGATAACCTCTTTGCTCGTCAGCTGATGCCGTTTCGCATACTCGTAAACACGCAACTTGGACATACATTCACCCCCGTAAATTTTCGTCGATCAACGACAGCAAACCCTTGGCAAAACCTTCATCCTTCACGGCGATGCACACCCTGGCGGCCTTTCCGATGGCCCCTCCGAGCTGGTGCCGGTCTTTGAATATCCGATACGGAATATGATAATAATTGCATTTTTCTGCGATTCGGTTTCGCGTATTTTCAGAAGCGTCTTCGGATACGATGACAAGCTTGGCCCGCCGCCGCCTGATCTCGTTCAATACCGCCTCTTCCCCGGAAGCGATCTTTCCCGCCCGGTAAGCAAGCCCCAGCAAGGAAAACCATTTTTCTCCGGTCATCGGCCGGCCTGATTCTCCTTTTCCACCAGTTCCAGCAGCTCATCGTAAATCGATTCGTCCACCGGGACTTGCAGGTGGTGGGAAAGGACGTTTTTCTTTTTGGCCAGAAGGATGGCCTCCTTGTTTTTGGAAAGATAGGCGCCCCGGCCGGATTTTTTCCCCGTCGGGTCGATGGAAACCTCCCCTTCTTTGGAGCGGACGACGCGGATCATCTCTTTCTTCGGCTTCATTTCACCCGTCGCCACGCATTTTCTCATCGGTATTTTTTTCTGCTTGACCATTCCGTCTCACCCCTCACTCCTCCAAAATTTCGGAAGAATCGCCCTGCGTCGGGTCATGGGGCCCGATGTCCGACAGGTCCAGATCTTTGGAGAAGAGCGGTTCCTCCACCGGGTAGATCCCCAGCTTGCGGGCATCCGATTCGCTTTTAATATCAATCTTCCAGCCTGTCAATTTCGCAGCCAGACGGGCGTTTTGCCCCCGCTTGCCGATGGCGAGGGAGAGCTGGTAATCCGGGACGATGACGGTGCTGGATTTCTCCTCCTCATTGAGGATCACATCGAGCACTTTGGCGGGGCTTAAGGCATTGGCGATAAATTCCACCGGATCCTTCGACCATTTGACGATGTCGATTTTTTCCCCCTTCAGCTCATTGACGACCGCCTGCACCCGGATCCCCTTCGGCCCCACGCAGGATCCGACGGGATCGATGTCCGGGTTGTCGGAATGGACGGAGATCTTCGAACGGTCGCCCGCTTCCCTGGCCACCGATTTAATCTCCACAAGCCCGTCGAAAATTTCCGGCACTTCCAGTTCAAATAACCGTTTCAGCAGATTCGGGTGGGTGCGGGACACAAAGATCTGCGGCCCCTTCGTCGTCTTTTCCACCTTGGTGATATAAACCTTCAGCCTTTCGTTGTGGACGTATTGTTCGTTCGGCATCTGCTCGCTGGCCGGAAGGAGCCCCTCCGCCCGGCCCAGGTTCACGTAGACGAAACGGGCGTCCTTTCTCTGGACGATCCCGGTCATAATATCATCTTCCCGGTCGACGAATTCGTTGTAAATGATCCCTCTTTCCGCCTCCCGGACCCGCTGGGTGACGACCTGCTTCGCCGTCTGCGCGGCGATGCGGCCGAAATTTCTCGGCGTCACTTCCACTTCCACGATATCCCCCAGCTCGTAGTTGGGATCGATCTTCCTCGCTTCTTCCAGCGAGATTTCGAAGCGGTCATCCTTGACCTCTTCCACCACTTCTTTTCTTGCGTAGACATGCATCGTGCCCGTTTCCACATTGAAGTTGGTCCGGACGTTTTGCGCCTGGTTAAAATTTCTTTTATAGGCCGAAACCAAGGCGGCTTCGATCGCCTCGATCAAAATCTCCCGCGAGATTCCCTTTTCCTCTTCCAATCGGGCGATGGCATTCAGTATTTCGCTGCTCATTCCTGGGCATCCCCCTTACTCTTTTTTAAAATATGACCGCAAGCCTTCCGGATGCGATTTTATCATACGGGATTTGAACCGTTTTGGTTTTCCCGTTTTCCCGGATTTCCACCGTCAAAATGCGGTCGGAAAAACCGGTCAATCTTCCTTCGAAAACCCTTCCTCCCCCGATCGGTTCGTAGGTCTTGATCCAAACGTTTTTTCCGACCGCCCGTTCATAATCCCTTTCTTTTTTTAACGGCCGTTCCGCGCCCGGAGAAGAAACTTCCAAATAATAATGATGGGGAATCGGATCCGCCTCGTCGAGCTTTTGGCTCAATTTTTCGCTCACGATGGAACATTCTTCGATGTCGACGCCGTCTTCCTTGTCGATATATATCCGCAAAAACCAATTTTTTCCTTCTTTCACATACTCGATGTCCACAAGCTCCAAGCCCATTTCCTCCGCGATCGGCTCGGCGAGCCCGCGGACGATTTCCTTCACTTTGCTCATATCATCCCTCCAACTTTTTCCCCTTTTCCCGCTGTTTACAAACACGAAAGAGTGGGCGGCAACCCACTCTTTTCCATCGAGTAAATGTTAGTATTTCCATTTAGAATATACCATAATCACGGAAGGTTTGCAAACCGGAATCTTTTTTGGCCGGCGGAAGGGGCCTGCCCGGGGAAGAATTTGCGCATCCGGCTCCGCCCGTTTCGCGGCGGGAAAAGGTTTCGGGACGGGGCCCGTTTCTCCGAAAGGCATTGCCCGCCGCCCGTTTTTTGAAAAAGACCGGGACCGTCGGTTCGTGCCGCGGACGACCGGACCATTGCTTGCCGGCCCATGAAGGCCCTTCTCCTGTCCGGGAGCAGTTTACATAATATTATTACGGTCAAAATCACGGGAGCGGGACCGGGAAGACCGGCCGGCCCTCTCCATTCTCCGTTGCAGCCCGATGCGGGGAAAGCGCGGACCTAAAACAGCGAAAGCTGGTTGTGCTCCGGCAAGGACTGGAGGCAGCCGTGTTTCTCCAAATAATCCAAAATCGTCTTGGACACCTTCCCCCGCTGCTGCAAATCCTCCTTCGACAAAAAGGGGCCTTCTTTCCGCGCCCGGACGATGTTCATCGCGGCGCTCGACCCGAGCCCGGGGATGGCGGTGAAGGGCGCGAGGAGGCTGTTGCCGTCAATGAGAAATTTGGTCGCGTCGGAACGGTAGATGTCGACCATTTGGAAGGAATAGCCCCGTTCGCACATCTCCAGCGACACTTCCAAAACGGTCAGCAGATTTTTTTCCTTTTGCGAGGCGTCCGGGCCCTTCTGATTGATCTCTTTGATTTTCGCCCGGATGGCGTTGGAGCCGCGGACGACCGTATCCAAATCGATGTCTTCCGCCCGGACGGAAAAGTAGGTGGCGTAGAAAAGGAGCGGATGATGGACTTTGAAATAGGCAATCCGGACGGCCATCAGCACGTAAGCGGTGGCGTGGGCCTTCGGGAACATGTATTTGATCTTTTTGCAGGAATCGATATACCAGTCCGGAACCCCGTTCTTTTTCATCTCTTCTTCCATCTCCGCGGTCAGCCCTTTGCCTTTGCGCACCGACTCCATGATCTTGAAGGCGAGGGAAGGTTCCAGCCCCTTGTAAATCAGATAGACCATGATGTCGTCACGGCAGCCGATGACGTCCTTCAACGTGCAGATCCCTTTTTGAATGAGCTCCTGGGCGTTGCCGAGCCAGACGTCCGTCCCGTGGGAGAGGCCGGAAATCTGCACGAGTTCGGAAAAGGTGGTGGGCTTCGTTTCCTCCAGCATCTGCCGGACGAAGCGGGTGCCGAACTCGGGGATCCCGAGGGTGCCGGTTTTGCACATGATCTGCTCCTCCGTAACCCCCAAAGGTTCGGGGCTGCTGAATATCTTCATCACTTCCGGGTCATCCGTCGGGATCGTTTTCGGGTCGATGCCGCTTAAATCTTGCAACATGCGGATGACCGTCGGATCGTCGTGGCCGAGAATATCCAATTTCAGCAAATTGTCGTGGATGGAATGGAAATCAAAATGGGTCGTTTTCCATTCCGACTCCTGGTCGTCGGCCGGGTATTGGATCGGCGTGAAATCGTAAATTTCCATGTCGTTGGGAACGACGATGATCCCTCCCGGGTGCTGGCCCGTCGTCCGCTTGACGCCCGTCAGCCCTTGGGAAAGCCGGTCGATCTCCGCCTGGCGGAAATGCAAACCGCTGTCCTCGGCATACCCTTTGACAAAGCCGTAGGCGGTTTTGTCGGCGATGGTGCCGATCGTCCCCGCCCGGTACACCTTGTCCTCCCCGAACAGCTCCTTTGTGTAATTGTGGGCCTTCGCCTGATATTCGCCGGAAAAATTCAAATCGATATCCGGCACCTTGTCCCCTTTGAATCCCAAAAAGGTTTCAAAGGGAATGTCATGGCCGTCCTTTTTGTAGGGCGTTCCGCATTTCGGGCAGTTTTTGTCCGGCAGGTCGAACCCGCTTCCCACCGAACCGTCGTTGAAAAATTCCGAATGGGTGCAGTTCGGGCAGACATAATGGGGCGGAAGGGGGTTCACCTCGGTGATCTCCGTCATCGTCGCCACAAAGGACGAGCCGACGGAGCCCCGGGAACCGACCAGATAGCCGTCGTCCAGCGATTTTTTGACAAGCTTGTGGGAGATCAGGTAGATGACGGCGAACCCGTGGGTGATGATACTGTTCAGTTCCTTTTCCAGCCGGGCTTCCACGATTTCCGGAAGGGGGTCGCCGTAAATCTGTTTCGCCCGCTCGTAGCTCATCCGGCGGATTTCCTCCTCGGCCCCGGGGATCTTCGGGGTATAGAGGGCATCCTTGATCGGCTTGATCTCCTCAATCCGGTCGGCGATATCGTTCGGATTTTTGACGACGATCTCCTTCGCCTTCTCCTCGCCGAGGAAGGAAAAAGCATCCAGCATCTCGTCGGTGGTGCGGAAGTGCACATCGGGCAGTTCCTGCTTGTTCAACGGATTCCCGCTTTGCGAGGCGATGAGAATCTTCCGGTAAATTTTATCTTCGGGATTCAAATAATGGACATTGCCCGTCGCCGCCACGGGGATATTCAGTTTTTCCCCCAGCCGGACGATTTTCTTGATGATTTCTTCCAATTGTTTTTCGTTTTCGATTTGCTCCGTATCCAGCAAAGGGCGATAAACTTCCTTCGGGTGCACCTCCAGGTAGTCGTAAAATTTTGCGATCTCTTCCAGCTCTTCCAGCGGCTTCTGCATGGCGGCTTCAAACAATTCCCCTTTGTCGCAGCCGGAACCGACCAGGATCCCTTCCCGGTGCTCTTGCAGGACGGAACGGGGGATGCGGGGGACGCGGTAAAAATAATCCACATGGCTGAAGGAGACGAGCTTAAACAGGTTCTTCAGGCCGGTTTCGTTTTGCGCCAAAAGCGTGCAGTGAAAGGGCCGCGAGCGCTTGTAGCTCTGTTTGTCCTTCGCGATCTCGTTCAGCTCGTCGTGGAAACGGACCCCCTTGGCAAAGACATCTTTCAGCATGAGCAGAAGCAAATGGCCGGTCGCTTCCGCGTCGTAGATCGCCCGGTGATGCCGGGTCAGTTCCACGTTAAATTTCTTGGCCAGGGTGTTGAGCCGGTGGTTTTTCAGATCGGGATACAAAAAGCGCGCCAGCTCCAGGGTGTCGATGACCGGGTTGTCCACTTTGCCGCAGCCCAATTTTTTCATGCCGGCGTTCAAAAAGCCGATGTCAAAGGAAGCGTTGTGGGCGACGAGGACGGCATCCTTCGCCCATTGGGAAAACCGCTCCAGCACCGTCTCCGGATCGGGGGCGTCTTTCACCATCTCATCGGTGATGCCGGTCAGCTCGATCGTCGTCGGTGACAGGGGGTGTTTCGGGTTGGCGAAGGATTCAAACCGGTCAACGATCTCCCCGTTGGCGATTTTGACCGCCGCCAGTTCGATGATCGTATGGTACACGGCGGACAATCCGGTCGTCTCCACGTCAAACACGACATATTCCGCATTTTGCAGATCCAAATGTTTCGGATTGTAGGCGACGGGGACCCCGTCGTCGACGAGGTTGGCCTCCAGGCCGTACAGGATTTTGATCCCGTGTTTCTTCCCGGCCTGATAGGCTTCCGGGAAGGATTGGACGACGGAATGATCGGTGATGGCGATCGCTTTATGCCCCCATTTCTTCGCCTGCCGGACGAGGGATTCGACCGGGGAAACGGCGTCCATTTGGCTCATCGGGGTATGCAGGTGCAGCTCGACCCGTTTTTCCCCTTCCGCTCCGCCATCGGTTCTTTCCGGGGCTTTTATTTCCTGGAGATCGCTTGCGATCATGACCAGATCCCTGGAAAAGGCGTCGTTTTGGATGTTTCCCCGGGCCCTGACCCACATCCCTTTTTTCATCCGCCGGAACTTTTCCGCCTCTTCGTTGTCCCTGGAAAACATCTTGACCAGCAGGGAATCGGTGTAGTCGGTCATTTTCAGCTCCAGCAAAGTCCTCCCGGTCTTCAGCGCTTTTGTCTCGCAGGCGAAGACATAGCCTTCCACGGTGACCCGGCGTTCTTCCTCGGCGATTTCGTGCATCGATTTGATTTCCCCGTCCTGGATCGGATAGCCGATGACAAGGGGTCCGACATCCTCCCCTTCCTCCCTTTTTTCATTCCGGTTCATGGCTACCAATACGGCCTGTTTTACCCGCTCCTCGTCTTCCTTCCGCTTTTCTTCCAAAAATTTTTTGTATTCCTCGCTTTCTTCCGTAAACTGGTTGGAAACCTTGATGGTAAAAGGGGGAAATCCGTAAGATTGATAGTTTTCAACGATCAGCGGGACGTATTTTTTGAGCAGGGTGTTCGCTTCGGTATCGTTTCTGGCCCCGAGGACCAATTTCCCCCCTTCCATTTTCGGGGTTTGTTCGGACAGGAGCGAAAAAAGGGCCGGGGATATCCCGTCCAATTGCCGGACGCAGTGCATCCAGTAGGAGTTGAACAAAGGCAGGTCCCAGTCCCCCTTTTTCGCATGGACGGAAAAACTTACGTCGGCGATATGCTGAAAGGTTTCTTTCAGTCTGAAAAACAATTTTTCATAGGCGGGGAAGGGCAATATATGATCAAAGGAGAAAAGGAATTTCCATTTCCTCGTTTTTTTCTCCACGATCAACCGCTCGATCTCTCCGTTTTGCAAATGAGGGAAATCTTCGTCGTCCGCGAGCCGAAGCTGCTCCAACAACGTGCGGAACCGTTCGTTTTTCTCCATCCGTTTCTCCAACTGCAATCCCTCCAGCAGATAACCTTTTCCTTAAGTTATCATTATACCATAAAGAGAACCGGCCGGGCGTTTCTTCCGCGGAAGGATGGGAAGAAAGCCGTAAAAAGCGCCGGAGAAGGGCCGGGGCTGAAAGCCGGGCACGGGAGGGGGAGAGCCAAAGGGGCGCGGGCCGGCGGACGGGCCGAAGGCGAACCGGGAGGGCGACCGCCGGCGATCGCCGTCCGGCCGGAAAAGTTCCGGGGAAATTTTCGCAAAAGGAAAAGACCTCCGATGGAGGTCTAAATCCGTTCGAAGATCTCTTTCAATTGCGCAAAGACCCGGCTTCTTTCCGTTTCCCACATCTCGCCGCTTTTCCTCAGCTTGATTTCCACCAGGTCTTCCGCCGCCTTATTTCCGACCGTCAGGCGGACGGGGATGCCGATCAGATCGCTGTCGGCAAATTTCACGCCGGGCCGTTCTTTCCGGTCGTCATACAGCACCTCGAAGCCTTCGCGGCGGAGAAAATCGTAGAGTTCTTCCGCCATCTGTTTCTGTTTTTCGTCCCTTTCGTTGATCAGGATCAAATGGATATCGAAGGGGGCGACGGATTTCGGCCAAACGAGCCCCTTTTCGTCGCTCGTTTGTTCGGCGATGGCGCTGACCAGCCGGGAGATGCCGATCCCGTAGCAGCCCATGATCATCGGCCGTTCTTTTCCGTTTTCATCCAAAAAGACGGCCTTCATGGCGTCGCTGTAACGGGTGCCGAGCTTGAAAATATGCCCCACTTCCATCCCTTTCGTGAAGCGGATCGTCCCTTTTCCGTCCGGAGAAGGATCCCCCTCCTTGATAAACCGGATATCCGCATATTCCACGCCTTGGAAATCCCGCTCCGGATTGACGTTCACGAAATGGTAGCCTTCCTCGTTCGCTCCCGTGCATCCGTTGACGATATATTTGACGGCATGGTCGGCCACCACCTTCACCGGCTGTTCGTTTTTCATGGCCACCGGCCCCAGATTCCCGACGGGGCATTTCAATACTTCCTTTACCGCCTGTTCGCCGGCCAATTCCACCACTTGGGCGTCAAAGAAGTTTTTCAGCTTCACGTCGTTGACTTCATGGTCGCCGCGGACGAGCGCCAGGACGTAATGCCCGTCGACGGTGAACAAAAGGGATTTGATGCAGCGTTCGGGGGAAACTTGCAAAAATGCCGCGACCTCTTCAATCGTTTTCCGGTCGCCGGTAAATCTTTTTTCCAGCGGCCGTTCTTCCTCGTCCGGCTTCTCGTATGCCGCCGCCGCTTCCGCCATTTCAATGTTCGCCGCGTAATCGGAACCGTCGGAATAAGCGATCGTATCCTCGCCGACTTCCGACAAGACCATGAATTCGTGGGTGCCCTTTCCGCCGATGGCCCCCGAGTCGGCGATGACGGCCCGGAAATTCAATCCCAGGCGGGTGAAGATCCGGGTATAGGCCTCATACATTTTATCGTATACTTCATCGAGGCTTTCCCTGTCCGCATGGAAGGAATAAGCGTCCTTCATGACGAACTCCCTGCCGCGGAGCAGCCCGAACCGCGGCCGCTTCTCATCCCGGAATTTCGTCTGAATCTGGTAAAGGATGAGGGGGAGCTTTTTATAGCTTTTTACCTCGTCCCGGACGAGCTTGGTAATCACTTCTTCGTGGGTGGGTCCCAAGAGGAAATCCCGCTCATGCCGGTCTTTCAGCCTCATCAGATCGGGGCCGTACGTCTCCCACCGGCCCGATTCCTGCCAGAGTTCGGCGGGATTGAGGGCCGGCATCAGCAATTCCACGGCGCCGATCCGGTCCATCTCTTCGCGGACGATCTTCTCGATCTTCTGCAGCACCCGGATGCCGAGGGGGAGGAAAGTGTAGATCCCGCTGGCCAACTGACGGATATAACCGGCCCTGAGCAGCAGCTGGTGGCTCTTAATCTCCGCGTCCTGGGGCGTTTCCCTGAGGGTAGGGATAAAACTTGCACTTTGCCGCATATGCTTCACCTCGTACACCTTCGGTATTTATCAAAGGAAAAATCGCTGGATGTCATTCCAGGTCACCATCAGCATGAGAAGCATCAGGAGCGCCAATCCGATAAAATGGACCAGGCCTTCCTTCTGCTTGTCGATCGGTTTTCCCCGGATCAGTTCGATGGCGAAAAACAGCAGCCTTCCCCCGTCCAGCGCGGGAAAGGGAAGAAGGTTCACGATCCCCAAATTGATGCTCAAAAGCGCCGTCCAACGCAGCAGATAATAGAATCCGGCCTTCGCCACTTCCTCCGTCGAAGCGTAGATGCCGACGGGACCGGAAAGCATGTCGAAGGAGAAATGGCCAAAGATCAAATCTCCCAATATGACGAAGATCTGCTTGATCCAGAAATAGGTTTCCGCAAGCCCGTAAGTAAAGGCTTTGACCGGCGATTTTTCAACGGGATTGTAAACGCCGATCAGCCCGTACGTTTCCCCGTTTTCCTCATGCTTTTCCGGGACGACCGGAACGGTCAGCTCTTTTCCGTCGCGCACGATTTGAAATTCCAGGGTTTTTTCCGGATTGGCCCGGATCTTTTCAACCACGTCCCGCCAGGTGGAAACCTCTTCCCCGTCGATGGATAAAACCAGGTCTCCCTCCTTCAGGCCGGCCTTAAGGGCCGCCCCGTCTTCCGTCACTTTCCCCAGCACCGGGTCGTTGGAAGGCACCCCCTGCAGCAGCCCGATCAGCATAAACACGAGGAAGGCCAGAAGAAAGTTGAACAAAGGCCCGGCAAAAATGGTCAACGCCCGTTTGCCGAGGCTTTTCGAGGAGAACTGGCGGTCGAGGGGTGCGATTTGGATCTCCTGCCCGTAATCTACGACGACCGCCTCACGGTCGACTTCATAGGTTTTCAACCGGTCGTCATCTTCGCTTTCATAGCCGCGGATAAACAGCTCGCGTTCAATATCCGCCTCCGCGATTTCCAGCAGCCGGGCACCGGGGTATTTGTCCTTGCCGCTGACGATGATCTTTTTTACCTTCTCCTCCCCGTTGAACAACAAACCGACTCTCAAACCCGGTTTCAATTCGATGACTTCCGGGTCCTCCCCGGCCATCCGCACGTACCCGCCGATGGGAAGCAGGCGGATCGTATAGAGGGTTTCCCCTTTTTTCACGGCGAAGATCTTCGGGCCGAAACCGATGGCAAACTCCCGGCAAAGAATGCCGGCCCTTTTCGCGAAGAGGAAATGGCCGAATTCATGAAAAAACACAAGGACGCCAAATACAGCAAGAAATTGGAGGATCGTGCTCAACGTTTCCATGTGAACCCACCTTTTCCGTTCAATTCTTTAAGAAGCTCCGGACCAGGGCCCGGGTTTCTTTATCCGCTTCCAGCACCGCTTCCAGGGTGGGGTCAGGAATCGGTTCATGCTGTTCCATCGCCCTTTCCACCCATTCTTCAATCGCCAAAAAGGGAATTTTCCCTTCGAGGAAACTTTGAACCGCCTCCTCGTTGGCCGCATTAAGCACGGCCGGCATCGTGCCCCCCGTCCTTCCCGCCTCATAGGCCATCCTTAAACAGCGAAACCGGTCGAAGTCCATCTCGGAAAAATGCAGTACGCCGAGCTTTGCCAGGTCGAGCCGTTCCGCCTGCAGGGGCAGGCGGTCGGGATAGGTCAAGGCGTACTGGATCGGAATGCGCATATCCGGGGTCCCCAGCTGGGCGATGATGGAACCGTCATGGAACTGCACCATCGAATGCACCGTGCTTTCGCGGTGGAGCAACACGGCAATTTTGTCGTACGGGAGGTCAAAAAGCCAACGGGCTTCAATGACCTCCATCCCTTTGTTCATCATCGTGGCGGAGTCGACGGTGATCTTCGCGCCCATCGACCAATTGGGGTGCTTGAGCGCGTCTTCGACGGTAACATCGGCCAGTTCCTCCCTTTTTTTGTCCCGGAAACTTCCGCCGGATGCTGTTAAAATGATCTTTTCGATATTTTTCCGCCTTTCGCCTTGCAGCGCCTGGAAAATGGCCGAATGTTCGCTGTCCACCGGAATGATCGGGACCCGGCGTTCCTCCGCCTTTTTCATCACGATATGTCCCGCGGTCACCAACGTTTCTTTATTCGCCAGGGCGACGCGTTTTCCTGCTTCAATGGCCCGGATCGTCGGAACGATGCCGACGGCGCCCGATATCCCGTTGAGGAAGATCTCCCCCTCGGAAAACGCGGCCACCTCCGCCAATCCTTCTTCGCCGTAGTAGAATTTGATCCGATGGCCGTATTCGCTTTTCAATCGCTCGCAATCCTCTTTTCTTTGCACCGACACGACCTTCGGTTGGCAAGCATCGATGATCTTCCTGGCCAAGGGGATATTTTTCCCAACGGACATGGCCGAAAGCCGGAAATGCCCGGGATGGGCTTGTATGACCTCGATCGCCTGCCTGCCGACCGATCCCGTCGCTCCCAACAGATTGATCCCTGTCACGTCCACTCAACTCCCAACCATATTCACCAAATCAGAAAAAAATGCAGAAAAGGCATCACGAACAACCAGCTGTCCACCCGGTCCAAGATGCCCCCGTGGCCGGGCAGAATATTCCCCGAATCCTTCACATGATATGCCCTTTTCAAAGCGGACTCGACCAGATCGCCGATTTGGCCGATGACCGACAAAAGGAAGGCGGTCAAGACGGTTTGGAAGAACCCCATGTCCCATCCGGGAAAAAAATAAAAGGCGGCGCCGACGAGAAGCGCGCATAGGGTCCCTCCGGCGGATCCTTCCACCGTCTTTTTCGGGCTGACTTCCGGCCAAAGCTTCCTTTTCCCGAAGGAGCGGCCGAAAAAATAGGCACCGCTATCCGTCGCCCAGATGACAAAAAGGGCATAGAGGAAAAGATCCAGTCCCGCCGCGCGGATTTCCATCATGTAATAAAAACCGATGCCCAAATAAAATACGGTCAGAAGGCAGAAGCCGATCGTTTCGTAGGGCACTTCGTTTTTCGTCGCCACGGTTATCATCAGCAAAACGAAGATCAGGGCAAACAAATATTCCTCCTTCGCCAATCCCGCGGAGGCGAAGAAACGGCCGTATTCGGAAGGGATTAAAAAAAGCCATAAAATCATTACGGATAAAAGGGCCTGACGGGATAAGGCCGGTACTTTTTTCATCCTCATGATCTCAAAAAAGGCGATGGTCGCCATCAAATAGATGAGCAGGACGAACGGAAGCCCCCCGATGAGGACGAGGGGAAGAAAGAGCAGCGCGGCGACCAGGCCGGTAACGATTCTTTGCTTCATTCACCATTCCTCGCTTCATATTCCACCGAATCGTCTGGAACGTTTTTGGTATTCCTCCAGCGCGTCCAAAAAACAATGTTCATCAAAATCCGGCCAATAGGCGTCCGTAAACCAAAATTCGGTATAGGCCATCTGCCAGAGCATGAAATTGCTCAGGCGGAGCTCCCCGCTCGTGCGGATGAGCAAATCCGGATCCCCCAATTGGCGGGTCATCAGATAGGACGAAAACCTTTCCTCGTCCAGCTGATCGAGGGACAATTTCCCGAGATTCACATCCCGGACGATCCCCTTGACGGCGGAGAGGATTTCCGATCTCCCGCCGTAATTGAGGGCGAAATTCAAAATCATCCCGTCGTTGTCTTTCGTGTCCTCCATCGCCTTTCTCACGGCGCGTTGGGTATGGGGCGGAAGGCTGTCAAAGTCCCCGATCATCTGAACCCGCACGTTTTTCTCCACCAGTTCGGGCAAATAGGTCCCGAGAAATTCTTCCGGGAGCTTCATCAAATATTCCACTTCTTTTTTCGGCCTCTTCCAATTTTCCGTGGAAAAGGCATATAATGTCAACACTTTGATGTTCAATTTGTCGGCGATGATCGTGATTTTCCGGACGACCTTCATCCCCTCGTGGTGCCCGGCCACCCGCGGAAGGGAACGTTTTTTCGCCCATCGGCCGTTCCCGTCCATAATGATGGCCACATGGGCCGGGACGTTCTCTTTTTTTATCTTTTCGATCCGTTCCTCAAGGGAAGGGACCGCAGGATGATTGCGGAAAAAAAACGGTTTTACCATGGTCCATCCTCCAGTGACTGATGTGAACAGCCAGGGATAAGATCCTTGCCTCCAATTTTATTGCTTATAAGTTAAAAAATAGCACAAATGAAGGCGGATTGCACATGTTTTTGTGAAAAACCCGGGGGAAAATTCCGGAAAGAAAGCAAGGGACGCCTTGGCGGAAAATAAGGAAAAACCCTCCGTTGCCGGAGGGGGGAAAGCTAAACTTCGATGATTTCCTTTTCCTTTTCTTTTGTAAGATTGTCGATTTTTTTAATGTATTCGTCCGTCAGCTCCTGAATTTCGTCGATGAATCCGTGCAGCTCGTCTTCGGTGATTTCGCCCTGTTTTTCCAACTTCTTCAATTCGTCATTGGCATCCCGGCGGATGTTGCGGATCGCCACCTTCGCTTCTTCCGATTCCTTTTTTACAATTTTTACCAATTCACGGCGTCTTTCTTCCGTCAAAGGCGGGATGACGATGCGGATTACGCTGCCGTCGCTGGTCGGCGTAACGCCGAGATCGGATTTTAAGATCGCCTTTTCCATGTCGCTGACGACCGATTTGTCATAGGGTTGGACAACGAGCAGGCGCGGCTCGGGAACGGAGATGGACGCCAATTGATTGATCGGCGTGGGAACGCCGTAATAGTCGACCGTCACTTTGTCGAGCAACGCGCTGTTTGCCCGGCCGGCACGGATCGTAGCCAATTCCTTCGTGAAGACCTGAACGGCCTTCGACATCTTTTCCTTTGCCGTGGCAATGACCTGTTTACCCATATCATTTCCCCCTAACGATTGTTCCTATTTTTTCGCCCATAACAGCCCGTTTAATGTTCCCTTCTTCCGTAATGGAAAAAACGATGAGCGGAATGTCGTTGTCCATGCACAGGGAAGAAGCGGTGGAATCCATCACCTGCAAACCGTCTTTGATCAAATCCAAGTAGGATAATTCCTGCAATTTTTTGGCGTTTTTATCCACCTTCGGATCCGCCGTGTAGACCCCGTCCACGTTATTCTTCGCCATCAGAATGACTTCCGCTTCGATTTCGGCCGCCCGCAAAGCGGCGGTCGTGTCCGTGGAAAAATAGGGATTGCCTGTCCCGCCGGCGAAGATGACGACCCGTTTCTTTTCCAAATGGCGGATCGCCCGGCGGCGGATGTAAGGTTCTGCCACCTGGCGCATCTCGATGGAGGTTTGCACCCGGGTTTCGATGCCGAACTGCTCCAGGCTGTCCTGCAAAGCCAGGGAATTCATCACCGTCGCCAGCATGCCCATGTAATCTGCGGTCGCCCGGTCCATGCCCATTTCGCTGCCGGTCTTTCCCCGCCAAATGTTGCCGCCGCCGACGACGACCGCGACTTCCACGCCGAGCTCGGCGACTTCCTTAATCTGCCTGGCGATCGATTTGATAACGGCGGGGTTGATGCCGAACCCTTCATCCCCCGCCAGCGCTTCTCCGCTCAGCTTCAGTACGATTCGTTTATACTTTGGACTCGTCATGATTACCCCCGTGTCGTGTAAAGGTTAGAAACGCAGCTGCAAAGAAGGTGAAAAAGAGGTTGACAGAGACGAAGACCTCTTCACTCATTTATCAGATTAACGGGTCATCGATTATCGTGTCAACCTCCATTCAAATCAGCCTTTATTTATTTTTCAACTGATTCATGACTTCTTCGGCAAAATTGTCCGACCGTTTTTCCAATCCTTCGCCGACCTCGAAGCGGACAAAGTCTTTGATCGTCGCCTGATGGGATTTGAGGAATTGTTCCACCGTTTGGTCGGGATTTTTGACGAAGGCTTGTTCCAACAGGCAGATGTCTTCAAAAAACTTGTTCAAGCGGCCTTCCACGATCCTCTCCACGATCTTTTCCGGTTTGCCTTCGTTCAACGCCTGTTGGGTGAGCACTTCCCTTTCCCGGTCGATTTCTTCTTTGGTGACCATGTCCCGGGAGATATACTTCGGGTTCAATGCGGCGATGTGCATGGCGACATCCTTCGCCACCGATTCATCCTTCGTTCCTTCCAATACGGTCAATACCCCGATTTTGCTTCCCAGATGCAAGTAGGCGCCGAAGGCGTCATTGTCGCCTTTGCTGCGGATGGCAAAACGGCGGAGGGTGATTTTTTCGCCGATCTTGGCGACGGCGGAATGGATGTATTCGGAGACGGTTTGTCCGTTATCCATTTTCAATTCCAGCGCTTCTTCCACCGTTGCCGGTTTTTGCGCAAGCAAAACCGCCGCCAATTCTTCCACCAGTCGCTTGAACGTTTCGTTTTTCGCCACGAAGTCGGTTTCCGAGTTCACTTCCAAAATGACCGCATCGTTGCCGTCCGTCAAAATATGGGCGACCCCTTCCGCGGCGATTCGGTCCGCCTTCTTCTGGGCCTTGGCAATGCCCTTTTCCCGCAGGTAATCGATCGCTTTCTCCATATCGCCCCCGGTTTCCTGCAGCGCTTTTTTGCAATCCATCATTCCCGCGCCGGTCTTTTCCCGGAGTTCTTTCACCATTTGAGCAGTAATTGCCATCTTAAAATCCTCCTTAATGACGAAATAAAAAAACTTGCAGCGCCGGAAGTTCTTAAAAAAAGGTGATAAGGATTTCTCCGCTTATCACCTTCAATCTGGCCTTATTCCGCAACCGTGTCGGCAGCCGGTTCGCTCACGGCTTCAGCCGGGACAGGCGCTTCTCCATCCGAAGTTTGTTCGCCCTGCTTGCCTTCAATGACCGCGTCGGCAATTTTGGAAGTCAAAAGCTTTACCGCACGGATGGCGTCATCGTTGCCCGGAATCACATAGTCGATTTCATCCGGGTCGCAGTTCGTATCCACGATCGCGACGATCGGAATATTTAATTTGCGGGCTTCCTGAACGGCGATCCGTTCCTTCCTCGGATCGACGACATACAAGCAGTCGGGAAGTTCGTTCATTTCCTTGATTCCGCCCAGGAACTTTTCTAAACGTTCCTTTTCTTTACGAAGTTTTCCCACTTCTTTTTTCGGCAATACGTCAAAGGTGCCGTCTTCTTCCATCTTTTCGATTTCTTTTAAGCGTTGGATCCGTTTTTGGATCGTTTGGAAATTCGTCAGCGTTCCGCCGAGCCAGCGGTGGTTCACATAAAACATGCCCGCCCGTTCGGCTTCATCCTTGATCGATTCCTGGGCCTGCTTTTTGGTGCCGACGAACAAGATTTTGCCCCCGTCGGCGGCCAGTTGGCGGACGAATTGGTAGGCCTCTTCGAATTTCTTCACCGTCTTTTGCAAATCGATGATATAGATGCCGTTGCGTTCGGTGAAAATGTATTTTTTCATTTTCGGATTCCAACGGCGGGTTTGGTGTCCGAAATGAACACCGGCTTCAAGAAGCTGCTTCATGGAAATAACTGACATGCCTTCTCCTCCTCAATGGTTTTTTCCTCCGTCCGCTTCATCTTTAGGCAGGACTCCCGGCGGGAAGCACCGCTGCGTAAATCCGCGGACGTGTGTATTCACACCAAAAATTACTATAGCATAACCGGCATTGACATTTCAAGAAGCAAAAATCATGATCGCCGTTGCGCTTCCGCGGACCGGAAAAGGAAGATTGCGGCAGGACCGGAACGGGCAGCCGCTCCCGCTCCGGGAAAGGGGGGGCGCTTTTGGCGGCAAGCGGACCGAAGGCCCGGCCGGAACAAAAAAAACCGGCGGCGGGCCGGGCAAACGGCGCCGGTCAAATCACCGGCAAAAAGACGGAAATGGGACGGACCCCGCCCTGATTGCCGCAAAAAAGCAGCGAATGGAAGCGGACGGGACCGTTCAAAAAGGAACGGAAAGCGTCCCGCAAATCCGGGGCCGCCCTTTTCGCCGGGGCGCAGGAAGGCGGGGACGCGCAAGCGGATGGGAAAAGCGGAAGCGAAACGTCCTGTCCCCGTCCTCCCTTAAGAACGGGGAGCGTCCGGAACGGAAACGGTACCTTGAACCGGAGCGGCGCCGCATGATCCGGCAAGGACAAACGGCGGCGTTGGCAAAGAGGGAACGCCCGGGCGAAAGCCCGTCCCCGGCGGTTGGGGCGGTCCGTAAGGAACGGGGGCTGAAGAAGGTCCGCGGAGGCGTGGATCCGGCCGGTCCTGGACGCCGGAAGAAAGGCAAAAAATTACTCGGCCCCACCCGGCGGAGACCCGGGCGGCCGATTCAAATAAAACTTTGAAAGGAGCTCCACTTCCGTCTTTCCCCGCTGCAGGCTCCGGGCGATTTCCTCGACGGAAAGCCCCTTTTTCTGCAAAACCTGAATTTTTTTCAGCAGGTCATCCTTGCGTTCCGGCGCGCCTTCCCCGGCGGGATCCCCTTCCGCGGGCGGTTTTCCCTTCCCCTGTCCCGCCGATGATTCGGGAGCCCTTGTCTTTCCGCTTCCGGCGGCCTTCCCCGCATGATAGGCCTTTTCCGCCATCCGGTAAGAGACGGAGGGAGAGCCCGCAACCGACGGGAGTCCGTTTTTGTTCCCGGCCGGCGGCGGACCGCTTTTCTCTTCCCTCTCCCCCTTGTTCCGCAATTCTTCGTACTTGGCTAAAAACCGTTCGTTTTCCTCTTTGATTTCCAGCAAAAAGCCGGCAATCAAATCCTCCATTTCCTTCTCCATCTGCCGATAGCGGTTTTCCAGTTCCCGGAAGCGGTTCTGCCTGAGATATAAAAGGATGATGGCAAAAAAACCGATCAGGATGAGGATGAACTGAAAAAAGAGAAAAAATTCCATGGCGATCTCCTTCACTCGACGTTCTCTTTCCAGCCTTACCCGGAAATGTCGATAAACTTTCCTTTATAAGGGTGGGCGGCTTGTCCGCCCTTCGTTTTCTTCCTCTTCCCCTCTTCTTTTTGAAAGGGCCGCCCGTCCCTTCCCCTTCCGGGATTCCTTTCGTTTTTTACCGCGGCGGACTGTTCCTGCTGCAAAACCTTCGAGCGGTTGATTTCCTCCTGTTTTTCCGCTTGGTAAGCCGCCAGGTTTTGCATGGCGGCCGCCCGCTCCTGCTGTTCCGCCTGCATCTTCCCCGCATCCACCGTACGGGGGATCGCCACTTGCAATTCCACCGATTCTAAACCCATCGCAAACGCCCCTTCCCATCTGCGGGTCGATTAATAGCTGGCCATGTACCTGTTCATCATGTTGCGCAGCTGAAACAGCGCCTTGGAATGGATCTGGGAAATCCTCGATGTGGACAGGTTCAGGATTTGCCCGATTTCGGTAAATGTCAATTCCTCTTTGTAAAATAAGCTTAACACAAGCTGTTCCTTTTCGGAAAGGAGGGAAATCGCTTTTGCCATCTGTTCAATCGTTTCCTGGTAAACCAGCTCTTCTTCCGGACTCTTGCTCCGTTCGTCCTTGATGGCGAACGACTGGCCTTCTTTTTCCCCGTTTTCCGTGATCTGTTCGTCCGTGGACAGGACGTTGGCGAAAAAGCTTTCGTTTAAAGTCGTATAAACGTCATCCGGGGAAATGTTCAATTCCGCGGCAATCTCCTCGGCCGTGACGCTGCGCAAATATTTTTGCTCCAGCCGGGCGATGGCCGCCTCCATTTTTTTGGCCTTTTCCCGGGTTTTGCGGGGAAGCCAGTCCTCTTTGCGGAGCCCGTCCAAAATGGAGCCGCGAATCCGGAAGGAAGCGTAAGTTTCAAACTTCAAATCCCTGTTTGCGTCGTATTTTTCCAAAGCTTCATATAAACCCATCATGCCCAGGCTGAGCAGCTCTTCCTTCGGGATCGATTTGGGCACGGTCTGGCCGATGCGGTCGGCGATATAATGGACGAGGGGCATGTATTTATGGATCAATTTGTTGCCGGCATCGTCATCCCGGCCGTCCTTCCATCTTTCCCACAGCATTTGCTCCTTGCTTGCGTAAGGCATTTTCTTCCCTCCCTTTCGCCCGTTCAGATTTCCCGAATTCCTTTATTGACGGTCCGCACCGTTAAAATGCCGGTCTGGGGATCGAATTCGATCGTCCTTCCGCTCGATCCTCCCACGTCCTTGGCAACGACCGGAATGTTCAGCTTGGCCAGCTCATTTTCGACGGCTTCCACATTTCTCGGCCCAATCCGCATCAAATCGGATTTTAATGTGGTTTTGAACATTTGCGATCCCCCGGCAAGCTTGGCTTTCAAATTTTTGCTCCGCGCTCCGTTTTGGATCAATAATTGGAATAAAGCGGGAATCGCCGTATCGGCGAATTTTGCCGGATTGAACGCCTTGGTTCTCGCCAGCGAGCTGTCGGGAAGCATCACGTGAACCATCCCCGCCAGCTGCTGGGGGAGATCATAGATGATGACGCCGACGCAGGAACCCAGTCCGGAGGTGCGGATGACGGACGGCGACCGGACGATGTTCATTTCGGCAATTCCCACCTGGATAATCGACGGGGAGCTTTTCATTCACTACCAACCCCAAGGGCATCGAAGAGCACCCGGAAGCTGCCGGGGTCCGGCAATAAGAAGATATGCCCTTTTATGGAACCGGAATTGACCGCGGTGTCGATGATTTCCGTGTCAATGACGATGGCCTGGTCGCTCTCCCGGGAAATTTCCAGCAGGCCGTAGCTGATGATCGCGCCGAACAAATCGATGACCGCTTCGGGAACGGAAGGCGTAATCGGAAGCCGGATAAAATCGGACAAGGCGTTTAAGTAGGAACTTGCCAGGATGTTTCCCGCTTCCTGGAAGGCGGACAGGGCGATTTCCGGGTACGGGGGCCGGTCGAAGGAAAAATCGTCGATCCCGGTCATTTGCCGGACAAACAACGTCGCCTGATCCACCGGGAGGACGAAGAAGATGCTGCCGGTCACCTTCCCGTCCATCCGCAGGAAGACGGAGGCGACGTACTGATCGGCGCCGCCGGCAAGTTCGAACATTTCATTGAAGGAAGCGACCCGGACATCGGGAACTTTCATTATGATTTTTTTATTCAGCAGTTTGGATAAGGCGGTGGCCGCATTCCCGGCCCCGATGTTCCCGATTTCCCGCAAAACGTCGATATGAAAATTGTTCAAGGAATGAAAGAAGGACATTTTCCATTACCTTTCTTCGGTGAGATTCAAAACTTTATCGATTTTCAGGACGTTGAACAACCGGTTGTCCTGCTTGATGACCCCTTCGATGAAACCGTCCGTTTCCCCTTCGGTCAGATCGGGATGCGGTTCAATGTCCGCGCCGGGGATCGATAACACATCGCTTGCCGCATCCACGATCAAGCCGACCATCTTGTCCCCGAAAGTCACGATGATAATCCGCGTATCCTCATCCCATTCCTTTTCTCCCGCGGAAAAACGGGTCCTCAAATCGATGACCGGCGTGATCATGCCGCGCAAATTGATGACCCCCTTAATGTACGGTGCGACCCCGGGAACGCGGGTGATGTTCATCATCCGTTCAATGGAAAGGACATAACGGATGTCCAAGGCGTATTCTTTTCCGTTCACCGCAAAGACGACCATCTTCAATTCCTTTTCCTCGAGACCGGTTGCCATTTTTTCCACTTCCTTTGCGAATAATCGGTTAATGGATCAGGGTATTGCAATCGACGATCAGGGCGACCTGGCCGTCCCCCAAAATGGTGGCGCCGGAGATGGCGAATACGTTCGTCAAATAATTGCCCAACGATTTTAAGACGATTTCCTGCTGGCCGATAAAAGCGTCGACGACCAAAGCGGCCAGTTTTTCCCCCTTCCGGATGACGACGACGGACAAGTAATCGGAGGCATCCCTTTCGTCCGGAACTTGGAACACATCTTTCAAGTACAACAGGGGGACGACTTTCCCACGGAAATCGATCACCGGCTGATTGTGGGCAAAAAAGATTTCCTTTTTGTGAATGATGGACGTCTCCAAAATCGAAGACAGCGGTATGGCGTATTTTTCCTTGCCGACTTCCACCAGCAAAACGGAGATGATCGTCAGCGTCAGCGGCAGCTGGATGGAAAACCGGGTGCCGACCCCTTCTTCCGAATGGACCGATATGGATCCTCCCAGCGATTCGATCGTGTTTTTCACCACGTCCAGGCCGACTCCCCGGCCGGAAAGGTCGGTGATCCGGTCGGCGGTGGAAAATCCCGGGGTGAAGAGCAGGTCGAAGATCGCCTTCTCCTCGAGCCGGGCGGCGGCGCTTTCGCTGATGATCCCCTTTTCGACCGCCTTCTTCACCACCTTTTTCTTGTCGATCCCCGCCCCGTCGTCGGAAATCTCGATAAACACATGGTTTCCGCTATGGTAAGCCTTCAGGACGATGGTGCCTTCCTCCGGCTTCCCTTTTTGCCTCCGCACCTCCGGCGTTTCGATCCCGTGGTCCATGGAGTTGCGCAGCAGGTGGACGAGGGGATCGCCTATTTCATCGATGACGGTCCGGTCCAGTTCCGTCTCGGCGCCGATAATCTGCAGATTGATCTTTTTGTTCAATTCCCGGGAAACCTGCCGGACCATTTTTGGAAAGCGGTTAAATACCGTCTCGATCGGAATCATCCGCATCGATAAAATGATGGTTTGCAGGTCGTTGGAGATTCTCGACATCTTTTCGACCGTTTCTTTCAGTTCGTTGTGCTGCAATTCTTTGGCGATTTGTTCCAAACGGCCGCGGTCGATGACCAGTTCTTCAAAGAGGTTCATGAGGATGTCCAGTCTTTCGATGCTGACCCGGATCGTCTTGTGGCCCGCGCCGGATTTCTTCGCGGCGCTTTCTTTCCCCTCATCCTTTTCTTCCCGCTTCAAAGCGGTGTCCTCCCCGGAACCGGAGCCGGCCGCGCCGGTTTCCGTCCTTTCCGCCTTCGGCTTTTCCAGCCGTACCGGAACGATCTCCACCTTTTCGATCTCCGACACCTTCAAGATCTTCTGCTCGATGTCCCCGGCCGCCTCGTTGGTGATCAGGGTGATCATAAAGGAATCTTCAAAATTTTCCTCTTCCAGCTGTTCGACGGGCGGGGAAGATTTGATGATGTCCCCGGATTTTTCCAAAAGGTTAAACACCATATAGACCCTGGCGGCCTTCAATAAACAGTCCTTCCGCAAGTGAACGGAGATCTCGTAACATTGGAACCCCTGATCCTTCGACTGTTCGATGACCGTCCGTTCGAATTCATCGTAGTCCATCTTCGCCGATCGGCCCGGCTCCAAAGCTTCCTTTGCTTCCGTTTTGCCTTCGTTCGGCGGGGTGCCTGCTTCGAGGGCCTTGAACTTTTCCAGGAGTTCCGAAACGTCCTCGTTTCCATCGCCGCCCGCCTCGATGGAGTCGAGCATCCGTTCGAGGACGTCCATCGCCATGAAGATCGTGTCCAGCAGTTCCGGCGTCACCTGTTGTTTCCCGTTGCGGATCAGATCGAGCACGTTTTCCATCTGATGGGTGAGATTGGCCATATTTTCAAAACCCATCGTGGCCGACATGCCCTTCAATGTGTGGGCCGAACGGAAAATGTCATTGACGATGGAGGTGTCGGAAGGATTTTTCTCGAGTTTCAGCAGATTTTCATTGCACGCCTGCAGATGTTCCCGGCCTTCATCAATAAATACTTCCAAATATTGGTTCATTTCCATGCACACCACCCGCTTTTAGAGTTTTTTTACGATTCGCTCGGCGATCAGATCCAGATCGACGACCTCATCGACGCAGCCGGTCGCTACAGCCGCCCGGGGCATCCCGTAGATGACGGCGGTTTTTTCCGATTCGGCCAGGGCGACCACATTCCCGGTCTTTTTCAATGCGGCGAGGCCCTTGGCCCCGTCGGCCCCCATCCCGGTCATGATGACGACCATTTTCTTGTAGTCGGTCAAAGAACAGGCGGAGGAAAGCAGGACATCGACGGACGGCCGGTGGCCGAAAACGGGCGGACTTTGGTCGAGCTGGGCGGCCAGGCTGAATCCGACCCGCCGGACTTTCAGATGAAATCCACCGGGTGCGATATAAACGGTGCCGTTTTGTAAAATTTCACCGTTTTCCGCTTCCTTGACCCTGAGGCGGCTGAAGGAATCGAGCCTTTCGGCCAAGGATTTGGTGAATCCCGCCGGCATGTGCTGGACGATCAAAACGGGAGCCTCCAGGTCTTCCGGAAGTTTCGGGATCACCTCCTGCAGGGCGCGGGGCCCCCCGGTGGAAGTCCCGATGAAAACGATTTTATTCCTTTTGGCCGACAGGTCATCCTTATCCTGTTTCTCGATGAAAATGCTTCCCTGGACTTTCCGGGTCTGCAAACCGCTGATATTCGCCCTTTGCGAAGCCAATACCTTTTCGATCAATTCATTCTTGACCTTCGTGATCTCATCCGGATGCTGTCCGGCGGGTTTGGCGATAAAATCGTAGGCGCCATACTGGAAGGCCAGGAAGGTGTTTTCCGCCCCCTCCTTTGTCGTGCTGGAAAAAATGATGACCGGGAGGGGGGATTGCTCCATGATGATTTTTAAGGTCTCCAATCCGTTCAGAACCGGCATTTCTATGTCGAGAATGACGCAATCCGGTTGAAGGAGTTTGATTTTTTCCAAACATTCCTTGCCGTTTCTGGCCGTCCCGACGATCCTGATCCGGGGGTCCTGGCCCAGAAGGGAAGTGATCAGTTGCCGCATAAAGGCGGAGTCGTCGACGACTAAGACGTTGATTTCTTCCATGCTGCAAACCTACTTTCTAGAAAGAAAGTCTTTTAATCTTTCGAGGAACCGTCCCGTTCCCCCCGCCTCCGCGGGAGAGGCCGTTCCGGTGAACCTTTCGGCGATGATCCGGACGTTCTTTGCCGCCTTGCCGTTTTCTTTATAGAGGAGAAAGGGAATCTGCAATTTGGCCGCCTGAACGACGAAGGCGTCCTCGGGGAGATAGCCGAGAACCGGAACCTTCTGGTGCAGGAACCGGGACAAGGCGTTTTGCAAACGGTTCAGCGTATCGAAGTTTTCCTTTTCGTTTTTCATCCGGTTTCCGACCAAGTACAGGTTTCCGCCGTAGGCATTCAGGATCAGGAGTTTCATCGCCGAATAGGCGTCCATGATGGAAGTCACTTCGGGGGTAACGATGGTGATCACGTGATCCATGCCGAGCAGCAGCCGGACCGTCTCTTCCTGCATCCCCGCGCCGAAATCGAAGAGAAAGTCATCGTATTCAAACATTAACTGCCGGATCTCCCGCTGCAGTTCCGCGATTTTTTCCGGTTCCCATTTCACGGGTGCGGACAATCCGGATCCGCCGGAAATGAACGAAATGGATTCCGGGCCTCTTTCGATGATTTCGGGGAGGGAACAGGCACCCGTTAAAAAATCGACGATGGATGTCTTCGGGGAAAGCCCCGCGAGAAGGTGGACGTTCCCCATGCCGATGTCCATATCGAACAGCAGCACCCGTCTACCCTGCCTGGACAGGGAAATGGCGAAATTTAAAATGAAATTGGATTTGCCCACGCCGCCCTTTCCGCTGATGACGGCGACCGTTTGGGCCGTCTTTCCTTCCGTCTGCCTGCGCAGCCGCAGGCGCAATTTTTCCGCTTGATCATGCATGGTCTTCGACCCCAAGCAATTTTTTGCAGATGAAGGAGCGCGTCGCTTCCATCAAATCGTCGGGGACGTCCTGGCCGTTCGTCAAATAGGCGATCCCTTTTTTATATGTGTAGGCGAGATTGAACATCTCACCGTAGGTATCGGTCTCATCCAGCTTCGTAAAAATGAACTTGTCGACGGGAACGGAGGAAAATTTATGGTAGATTTCATGCAAGTCCTTCTCCTTGGCCGTCATCGGAAAAACGAGATAGGTTTCCATGTCCTCCCTGAAGGACAAAAGGAACTCCAATTCTTTGACATATTGTTCGTTCCGGTAGTTTCTGCCCGCGGTGTCGATGAAAATGGAATCGTAATGCCGGAACCGCACCTTTGCCTTTTCCACATCCTCCTTCGTATAACAGACTTCGAGGGGGGCGTCGAGGATCGAGGCATAGGTTTTCAGCTGATCGACGGCCGCAATCCGGTATGTATCGGTGGTGATGAAGGCGATCTTCTTTTTTTCCTGGAGCATGTGGCGTGCCGCCAGCTTCGCCAAAGTCGTCGTCTTCCCGACGCCCGTCGGTCCGAGCAGGACGATATGCCGCTTTTCGCCCCTCCCTTTGCCGAAGGGAACGGACTTCAGCTCCCTTTCCAAGAAGGCGATGGAATGCTCCATGGCATCCCGGGCGGAAATGTTCTTATCCCTTTTGTAATAGATTTCCGTCATCGCCCGGGAATACTTTTCCAAAACGGAAGAATGGACATGCTGTTCCCTCAGCCTTTCATAAAACTTCAGGAAAGGGGACGGGAGGAAGGGCCGCCGCCCTTGGAATTCCCGCAAGGACTCCACCGCCCGCTTCAGCTCGGCGATTTCCCTGTTCAAGGCGGGAGGGGGGGCCGCCTTGGCCGGGTTCTGCATAAGCGTGCCCGGCGCCGGACGGCTTTCCCTGTCAAGGCCGGCGATCACCTCGATGTTTTTTTTCCGGAAGAGTCCGAGAAATCCCTTCGTATATACGGTTTTCGAATGGAGGATCACCGCATCGGAGCCCAGGTCCTCCCGCACCAATTTCATGGCCTCCGGCATGGACGGGGCCACATATTTCTTGACCATCATCTAAATATTCACCACCCCAACGCTCTGCACTTCAATCCCGGGTTCCAGTTCGTTGTACGACAGGATCGGGACATTGGGAAAATACCGTTCCGTCAAGTCCCGCACGTACATCCGGACGGCGGGGGAACATAAAACGACCGGATTCATGTTCTTGGAAGCCATCGCTTCCACCTGCTTGGCGATGTTTTCCAAAATCTGCTGGCTGGTCTTCGGATCGAGGGCCAAATAATTCCCGTGTTCCGTTTGCTGGATGTGGTCCGCGATCAATTTTTCCACCTTGCCCGACAAGGTGACGGCTTTTATTTGATTGTTTTCCTGTTTGTATTGCCCGGTAATTTGCCTGGAGAGGGCCTGGCGCACATATTCGGTCAACAAGTCCGGATCGGTCGTTATTTTGCAGTAATCGGCCAGCGTTTCGAAAATGACGAGCAAGTTCCGGATTGAGACCCTCTCTTTTAACAGCTTCGCCAGCACCTTTTGAATATCCCCGACCGACAGGGGGTTCGGCGTCACCTCTTCCACCAGAATCGGGTAAGATTCCTTCAAATGATCGATCAGCTGTTTCGTTTCCTGACGGCCTAAAAGTTCATGGGCGTGTTTCGTCAATACTTCCGTCAAATGGGTGCTGATGACGGAAGGGGGATCGACGACGGTATACCCGCTCATTTCCGCCCGGCTTTTCATCTCCTCGGTGATCCATTTCGCTTTGATCCCGAAGGCCGGTTCCACGGTGTCGATCCCTTCGATGCCCGGATCCTCCTCTCCCGGGCTCATCGCCAAATAATGATCGAGCAATACCTCTCCCCTTCCGACCTCATTGCCCTTAATTTTGATGCGGTACTCGTTCGGGTTCAATTGGATGTTGTCGCGGATCCGGACGACGGGAATGACGAGACCCAGCTCCATGGCCAGCTGCCTGCGGATCATGACGACCCGGTCGAGGAGGTCACCCCCCTGATTGACATCCGCCAAGGGCACGAGACCGTATCCGAATTCGAATTCGATCGGGTCGATCGTTAACAGGGAGACGACCTGTTCCGGGGTCTTCATCTCTTCCGCCGCCGCCTCTTCCGCCTGCTCCTCCTGCAGGGCCTTCGGGCGTTCCTTTTCCTTTTTCAGCAAAAATCCGCCGGTGATCAGAACGGCCGCGATCGGAATGGTCAACAGATCATCGATCGGGGTGAAGAGGCCGAGGAAAAAGATCGTGCCTCCCGCAAAAAACAGCATGTTCGGATAGGCCAGCAATTGGCTGGTGATATCGTGGCCCAAATTCCCGTCGGACGCCGCCCGGGTAACGATGATGGCCGTTGCCGTGGAAATGAGCAGCGCTGGGAGCTGGCTGACGATCCCGTCGCCGACGGTGAGCAGGGAATAGTGGTTCACCGCCTCGGCAAAACTCATTCCTTCCCGGACGACGCCGATGATCATGCCGAAGATCAGGTTGATGAAGACGATGATGATCGCCGCGATCGCGTCCCCTTTGACGAATTTGCTCGCCCCGTCCATCGCCCCGTAAAAATCGGCCTCCCGGGCGATCTTTTCCCGGCGGCGGAGCGCTTCCTGTTCGCTGATCAATCCCGCGTTCAAGTCCGCGTCAATGCTCATTTGCTTTCCGGGCATCGCGTCGAGGGTGAAGCGGGCCGCCACTTCCGAAACCCTTTCGGCGCCCTTCGTGATGACGATATATTGGATGATGACGAGGATGAAAAAGACGACCAGCCCGACCAGCACTTCCCCGCCGACGACAAATGTTCCAAATGTTTCCACAACGCTCCCAGCGTCTCCTTCGCTTAAAATCGCCCTCGTTGTGGAAACATTCAAGCCGAGACGAAACAAGGTCAAGATCAGCAGAAGGGAAGGAAAGACGGAAAATTGCAGGGGTTCGTGCATGTTCATCGTGCCCAGCAAAACGAGCAGGGCCAAGGTGATGTTGATGATGATCAGCACGCTCAGCATCCATGGCTTGAGCGGGATAATCAGCATGATGACGATGAAAACAACCCCAAAAATGACAGACAGGTCTCTCGCTGACATTGGTTCCTCTCCTAACCGCTATCCGAAAGATTGCTAGATTTTATTTTTCATCCGATACACATAGGCGAGTATTTCCGCTACCGCTTTAAAAAATTGCTCCGGAATCTGTTCCCCGATCTCCGTCTGTTCGTACAGCGCCCGCGCCAGCGGGCGGTTTTCCACGGTGATCACGTCGTTTTCCTTGGCGATCAGCTTGATTTTCTGGGCGATGTAATCGGCTCCTTTGGCTACGACGGTGGGCGCGTCCATGGTGTTTTCGTCATATTTCAGGGCAACGGCATAATGGGTCGGGTTCGTAATGACGACGTCCGCCTTCGGGACCTCCTGCATCATGCGGCGCATCGCCATTTCCCTCTGGCGCTGCTTGATCCGCGATTTGATCAGGGGATCGCCCTCCATATTCTTGAACTCTTCCTTGATGTCCTGTTTGGACATCCGGATGCTTTTTTCGAAATCGTATTTTTGATACAAGTAATCCAATCCGGCGATAAACAGGAGCCCCGCGCCGGCGAACAGCCCCATCTTCACCATGATCGACAGGATGGTGAAGACGGATGCCCGGACCGGCAGATGGACCAGCCCGAGAATTTCCTGGCGGTTCATCCAAAGGAAGAAAAAGGTGATGAACCCGATAATGGAAATTTTCAAAAGGGATTTGATCAGTTCCACCAAGGCCCGCAGGGAAAACATCCGTTTTATCCCTTTGATCGGGTCCAGTTTTTCCGGCTTCATTTTCAACGGCTCCACGGAAAAGAGGAAGCCGACTTGGAGATAATTGGCAAAAAGGGCCGCCCCAACCCCGGCCAGCATCACCGGGCCGGCGATCCAAAAGAACTGCCGGATCAGTTCGGCGGTCATCGCTTCCAAAGACATCTGGGTCAATTCTTGGCCAAAATAAACGGAATAGGTATGTTCAAACAATTCCGCCATTTGTTTCAGGATCGCCGAACCGGAAATCATCAGCACGGAGAAGACGGCGATGACGACAAAAGCCGTATTGATGTCCTGGCTTTTGACCACCTGGCCCTTTTTCCGCACATCCCGCCTTTTTTTCGGGGTTGCCTTTTCCGTTTTCTCTCCTGCAAAGAATTGCAAATCCAAAGGAAATCTCACGCGCGTCCCCTGCCCTTTTTCAGATGCCGCCGATGATCCGCAAGTAATCCCGCAGCGAATACAATAAAATTTCAAACAGTTCCTTAACCATGAATATCATGACGCCGATAACAAGAAAGAGAATGGTGAAACTGGACAAAATCTTCAAAGGCAGACCGACGACAAACACGTTCAATTGGGGAACCGTCCTCGCCAGGATCCCGAGCGCCACATCGACCAGGAACAGGCTGGCCACGATGGGAACCGAGATCTGCAAAGCGATGCCGAACATTACGGCGAAGGATTTTACGGCAAGTTCCGCCACGTTTTCGTCGCTGAACGGATTGACGAATTGGTCGGGACGGATGAACCGGAAGCTGTAATAGATCCCGTCGATCAGCAAATGATGGCCGTCTGTCGCAAGCAAGAACAGGATGGCGAATATGTACAAGTATTGTCCCATGATCGGGGTTTGGGCGCCCGTCTGGGGATCGATCACATTGGCGATGGAAAAGCCCATCTGGAAATCGATGAACCCGCCGGCAACCTGAACGGCGGAAAACATGATCGAGGCCAACAACCCCAGGGCAAGCCCGATCACGATTTCCTTCAATAATAAAAGGACGTATGTTTCATTGAATTGAACCGGTTCCGCCATAACGGCGAAATAGGCGATATAGCTCAGGCAGAAACTGATGCCGATTTTCACCGGAGCCGGAACGGTCCGGTAGGAAAAGACCGGCACGGTGAAAAAAAACGAGGAAACGCGGGCGAAAATCAGGAAAAACTTCGCAAGTACAGGCATTATATCCATTTTTCAATTCATCCTACGAAACGGGTTAAATTGGAAAAAATTTCGGTCGCATATTGGACCATATGGCTGATCATCCACGGCCCGAAAAGGACGATGCCCAAAAAAACGGCGACAATTTTCGGGATAAAGGCCAGCGTTTGTTCCTGGATCTGGGTCGCCGCCTGGAAGATCGAGATGATCAGCCCGACGCCCAAGGCGAGCAACAAAAGCGGGCCGGAAACGATGAGTATGTAATAAACCCCCTGTTGGGCGAGATCGAGAACCGTTTCTGCGGTCATGTGCCATCACCTGCTTAAAAACTTTCCAATAGGGATTTTACAACCAAATACCATCCGTCAACCATGACGAAGAGCAAAACTTTGAACGGGAGAGAGATCATCACCGGCGGCAGCATCATCATCCCCATCGACATCAAGACGCTGGAAACGATCATATCGATGACCAAAAAGGGAAGAAAAATCATAAAGCCGATTTGAAAGGCGGTCTTCAGCTCGCTGATGGCAAACGCCGGAACGAGGGCCGATAACGGAATGTCCTCAACCGTTTCCGGCCTTTCCCCTCCCCTGTAGTCCAAAAACAGGGCCAAATCCTTCTGCCGCGTATGTTCACTCATGAATTCCTTAAAGGGCACGACGGCCCGGTCGTAAGCCTCTTCCAAGGTGATCTCTTCATCGAACAGAGGCCTAAGGGCGTCCTCGTAAACCTCGTGGAAAGTCGGCGCCATGATGAAAAAGGTTAAAAACAGGGCCAAACCGATAATGACCTGGTTGGGAGGCATCTGCTGCGTCGCCAGCCCGGTCCGGACAAAGGACAGGACGATGACGATCCTCGTAAAGGACGTCAACAGGATCAATATGCTCGGCGCGAGGGACAAAACCGTAAGAAGGATCAAGAGCTGAATCCCCGTCGAGACCGTCCCGGGGGATTGGCCGGAAAACAAGGAGATATACTCATTCATGGATCACGGTTTCCTTTCTCTTCATCCTGCAATACCTCTTTTCTCCTTCTGGCGGCTTCTTCCAGCGTCCGTTTCAACATGCCGGAAAAAGAGGGCGGTGAACGGTCCGGATCTTCCTTTTCCGACCGGGAATCCTTCCATTTCTGCAGCAGGTTTTTGAAATCCGGCTGGAACGGAACGGGTTCATGCCTTCGGAGAAGTTCCTCGACTTCTTTTTCGTCCTTCACTTCTTTCAACAGCTGGACATTTTCGCCGACGCCGATGACCAGGATCGATTTCCCCAGCTGGATGAGCTGGACGGACCGGTTCATGCCGACGTTGATGCCGCCGAGATGTTTGACCGCCCCCGAGGAAAAGACCCGCATGTTCCGCTTCTGCAGCCACCTCAAAAACAGAAAGAGCAGGCCGAGGACGAGGAAGAGCACAAGGACCGTTTTCAAGATTTCCCAGCCGGTAATGCCGGCTTGTTCCGCACTTCCGCCGGAAGGAACGTTCATGTCAGCGTCCTTTTCACAGGCGTCGGGATTTTTCAGGCAATCCTGGACGGTTTTGCCCACTTTTTCCGCATGGACCGTAAAATGGCCGAACAACAGGAACAATGCGGAAAAAACCAGGATCCATTTTCCGGTATTTTTCATCTTTTTCCTATTCACCTTTCTTTTCGACGGCGGAAAATTTCCGCAACGAATTCCCGGAGGGAAGGATGGGAAACGCTGATCGGCCGAGGGTTTTAAACGGCGGACCATTCATGCGGTTTCCGCAGCCTCGGCGAGAAACGGCGATCAGCCGAGGGTTTTCCGGATCGCTTCCAAAACCCGGTCAGCCTGGAAAGGCTTGACGATGAAATCCTTCGCCCCCGCCTGGATGGCGTCGATGACCATCGCCTGTTGCCCCATCGCCGAGCACATGACGATTTTCGCATCGGGATCGAAGGAACGGATCTCTTTCAAAGCGGTGATCCCGTCCATCTCCGGCATCGTAATATCCATCGTCACCAGATCCGGATTCAACTCCCGGTACTTTTCCACCGCCTGTTTTCCGTCTGCCGCTTCCCCGACGACCTGGTAGCCGTTTTTCACCAAAATATCCTTAATCATCATCCTCATAAAGGCAGCATCGTCAACCACTAAAATCCTGTATGCCATATTCCATCCTCCGTCATCTAATCGTTATTTCATCCTTTTTAATCTTTCGGAATGACTTAAGATATCGGTGATCCGAACGCCGAAATTTTCATCGATGACGACCACTTCGCCCTGGGCGATCAACCGGTTGTTGACGAGGATGTCAACCGGTTCGCCGGCCAATTTGTCCAGTTCAATGATGGATCCGGGCGACAGATCCAAGATTTCCTTGATCAATTTTTTCGTTTTTCCGAGTTCCACGGTCACTTGCAGGGGGATATCCAGCAACATGTCCAAATTTCGCGGCTGCCCGCTTTCCTTGTCCTCCTCGTGGAAATCGGAGAAAACGGCGGGCTGGACGTTTTTCGGTTCGGAACCGCCGGTTGAACGGCTCTGTACCGCGGATTTTCTTTTTCCTCCGGGGGCGTTTTCTTCCCCCGTCCCACCCGTTTGGGGAGGTTGTCCGCCCGGAATCCCGGTGTCACCGCTCTTATCCATACCGGAAGCCTCCTTCGCCTCCTCCTTCGGCGAATGATCTACCTGCGATTCTTCCACCAATGATTCGACCATCCGTTGGGCAAATTGGACCGGAATCAATTGCATGATGCTGGAATTGATCAAGTTTCCGACCTTCAAACGGAAAGAGATTTTCACCAGCGGATCGTCTTCCGGGATCGATTCCGTTCCTTTGCCCTCCGGTATGTTCAAGATATCAATCGTCGGAGGAGAAATTTCAATCCTTTTTCGGAAAACGGTAGACATGCTCGTTGCGGCCGAACCCATCATCTGGTTCATGGCCTCTTGGACCGCGCTCAGTTCGATTTCGCCGAGCTCATCGGGCAAATCATCCCCTGTTCCTCCCAGCATCAGGTTGGCAATGATTTTGGCGTCATCCTCATGGATGATCAACAGGTTGGAACCCGAAAACCCTTCCGTGTAATCGACGACGACGGCGACATAGGGTTTGGGAAACTCCTTATGCAAGTCCCTTTTGTAGACCATCGATACTTCAGGCGTCGTAATTTCCACCTTCTGATTCAGGATCTGGGATAAGGCGGTCGCGGAACTTCCGAAGGAGATGTTGCCGATCTCCCCCAAGGCATCCTGTTCAAAGGTGGACAAAAAATGGTTCGTATCTAAAGAATCCCTGTTATCCGCTCCGTTTAACAGGGCATCGATCTCTTCCTGTGACAGCATTCCGTCATTCATGCTCATTTTTTTCCTCCTTTATTTCTTCCAGTATTTGCACCGCCATTTTATTTTTCAATTTCCCGGGCTGGGCGAGATATTTGGGCACACCCCCGATTTTCACAACGACCGGCTCGTCGATCTTTTTGTTTAAGATGATGCAGTCTCCCGTGTCCAAACCCATCAATTCCTCGACGGTGATCGTCGAGTTGCCCAGTTCCACCGTGCAAAGGACCGGGGCGTTTTTCACCCGGTTGGACAAGGCGGAGACGTTCTCGGGATTTTTATTCTTCTTTTCCGTCTGCATCCAAAAATGCATCGACAGGCGGGGGATGACGGGCTCCAGGGTCAAATGGGGAATGCAGATATTGATCATTCCGCTCGTTTCACCGATCGTCACCGTCAAGGAAATCACGACGACCGTCTCGTTGGGTGAGACCATTTGCAGAAATTGGGGATTAACCTCAAATCCTTTCATTTGCGGCTCGATTTCCGCGATCGATCCCCAAGATTCCCGCATTTGGTCGAAGGCGCCGGTGAACAGTTTCGTCATGATCTTTTGTTCGATATCCGTCAAATGTTCGATCTTGTTTTCGCTTTTGCCCAGCCCTCCCAAGACCCGGTCCAACATCGCGTAGGCGACATTCGGGTTCACTTCGATCAAAATGTTGCCGCTTAAAGGAGGAATTTCGTACAAATAAAGGAATGTCATATTGGGGATGGAGCGGACAAATTCTTCATAGGGAATTTGGTCCACGCTCGCCACATTGATCTGCACATAGATCCTTAATTTTCCGGAAAAATATGTTGTCAACAGCCGGGCAAAGTTTTCATGGATCCGGGACAGGCTGCGGATCTGCTCCTTGGAAAACCTGAGCGCCCGCTTAAAATCATAGATCTTCACCTTTTTCTCTTCTTCTTCCTTCTTTATCTCTTCCGCACTCACTTCCCCCGCGGAAAGGGCGGACAATAATGCGTCGATTTCGCTCTGGGATAATACTTCGCCGGTTGGCAAAGGAAGGCCACCCCCCCAAGGAAAAAATCTTTCGCCGATCCTATTGGATCAGGATCGAAGTGATATAAACCTGCTCGACACTGCCCGGCTTGGCCAATTCATTCAATTTTTCCTTCAATTGATTTTCCAATTTGATTTTTCCCTGCGTCCCTTGCAGGTCCTTGGCGTCCGTTCCGGACAGGAGCTTGATGATCACATTTTTCACTTGATAATCCCGTTTTTCCAGCTCTTCTTTCGTCTTTTCGTCATCCGTTTGAATCTTGAACGAAACACGGATGTAATGTTCGTTTTTTAAATTGGTCGTCATCTCGGGAATTTCCAGCGTCCTTTTCAACAAGTCATCCGCACTGATCTTCGCATCGGCTTCGTCGGACTGTTTCAGAAAATAGATGTAAACGCCGGCCGCAACGATGACTGTAATCAATGCAAAGACTAAAATGGCAGTCGACCTATTCTTCAACGTCATCATCCTTCCAAAAATTCCGCCCCAACAAACCGATCTCCTGATAAAACCTTTTGATCGCTTCCACGACTTGTTCTTCCTCTTCCTTCACCACATACCGTTTTCCGTTCGTCAACAGGATGGCCGTGTCGGGAAACGACTCGACCGTTTCTATGTATAAGGCATTGACGAAAAAGGGTTTTCCGTTCAGCCTCGTCAATTTTATCATGGCAGACGGGGATTCGCTCACCCAATACCTCCGTTTCTTCCAACGATTACGGGAAGGGGAGGGAAACGCCTCCCCCCGCTTGGAACGCCTTTAAAGAATTATCGTTTCAAGTTCACCAATTCCTGCAAAATTTCATCGGACGTGGTGATGATCCGGGTATTCGCCTGGAAGCCCCTTTGCGCGACGATCATTTCCGTAAATTCTTCGGAAAGGTCGACGTTGGACATCTCCAGGGCGCTGCTCATGATCGTGCCGCGGCCGTCGCCGGGAACCCCGATGTTCGGCGTGCCGGAGTTCAACGATTGCTGGAACAAGTTCCCGCCCGCTTTCATGAGGCCGGAAGGATTGCTGAATTTGGCAATCGCCAAGGTGCCGAGGGTGACGACGGAGCCGTTGGAATACACGGCGTTGATTTCACCCCGCGGCCCGAAGCTGAAGCTTTCCAGCTGGCCTTCCGTCACCCCGTCGGCCGTGACGATGGCGTCGTTGGCCCCGGACACATGGGTCAACTGATTAAAATCGAAGTTGTAGGTGTAGGTGCCGCCGGCCACCGGAACACCCAGGCTTATGGCGCTGCCGTTCACCGTATTCCCGCCCTTGTCGGTGATGGAAACCACCCTGCCGTTATTGTCAAAAGTGATCGTGGCCTCCGGCTGGACGGTTCCGTCCGGCTGGGTGAAATAGAGGGCCCATTGATCCGTGCCGGTCTTTTGGAAATAGATGTTGATCCGTTCGACGCTGCCGGTATCCGTGACCACTTCAAATTGTTGGGAATACAGGAAACCGTTTCCCGCATTATTCGACAAATTGCCGGAGACGGTCACCGAATTCGTCGGGATGAACGGCATGACCGCGTTGACGTTGATCGTCACATCGCCCAGGTTGCCGTTCGCATCGAAGGCCTGCACCCGCAGTCCGTCGGCGTTCACCAAGGTTCCTTCGTTATCCAGGTAAAAGTTTCCGGCGCGGGTATAGTAGAGGGCGTTCCCTTGGCGGACGACGAAATACCCGTCGCCGTTGATGGCCAGGTCGAGGGATCTTCCCGTCGTCTGCGTGCTCGATTCCGTGTGGATCGTATCGATGGTGGCGATGGTGGCGCCCAACCCGACCTGCATCGGATTGACTCCGCCCCGGTTGGCCCGGGCGCCGCTGGCTCCCGCCAAGGTTTGATTGATGGTGTCTTTAAAGGTGACCCTGCTCTTTTTAAACCCGAAGGTGTTCACGTTGGCGATATTGTTTCCGATGACATCCAGTTTCGTTTGGAAATTGCGGATGCCGCTGATGGCGGAATACATGGAACGTAACATGGCTTTCCCTCCTGAACCTGATCAATTTTTCATCGATTCCGTTTAGCTGCTTCCGTCATTCCGCAGCTGCGCTTTCCCTGAAAGGGTCCAGCTTCGTCTTGCGGCGATCGGTTCTTCAATGGATGATGATCGCCCCGTTGATGTTGGTGAAGATTTGCGACCCGGCCTCCTTCTGGTCCATGGCCGTGATCACCGTTCCGTTGGAGGCGCTGACGATCAGCGCCGCATCGCGCAGCAATACGAGCGATTCTTTCACGCCCATCTTCTTCGCTTGTTCCACCTTTTCGCCGATCGTCTTCCAGTCCCGGTCGCTGATGACGATATTTCTTTTTTCCATCCGTTCCTTCGCGTGCTTGCTTACGGTCAATCCTCCGGTTTCCTGCAAAGCCTTTTGCAGCTCGCCGGCAAAACCGGATGAAACCCTCCGGTTTCCCGTTCCCCCTCCGGGCGGCAAATTGGCCAAAGGGGGAAAAATCGGTTTATGGATACCCATCGTTCCCACCTTCCGGATCATCCGGCCGTTTCGATTTTGACAATTTGGCCGGCCGTGATTTTCGAATGTTGATCATCGTTCATGTGGAAGTAGATGATCCCGTCCTTTACCGAAACGGATTGGACGACAGCCTGCCTTTCCGCGCCCTGTTCATCCGTCCAGGTGATCTTTTTCCCGATCAGGGCGCTCGCTTCCACGATGGACGAACCGAAGGCATCTTTCACGCCCGAGATGTTTCCCGGCTTCAGTTCCGTCCCGTCCTCCAAATAAAAGACCGGTTCGCCGGACTTGAACATGACGGAGACGATGCGGCCCGTTCCCTTCTTGACGACCGGCTGCCCGCCGGAATCCTGCGGATATTCGACGATATGCCAGTCGACCTCCTTGCCGACGAAGGAAGAGTAGCCGATATACAAATTTTCCTTCTGCAAGGCAATCAAATTTTCCATGGAATCGGCAACTTCCATCATCTGCTCCAATTGGGAAAAGGTGGCCATCTGGGCAATGAAGTCCTTGTCCTCCAACGGGTTCAAGGGATCCTGGTTCTTCAGCTGAGCCATCAATATTTTCAAAAAGGCATCCTTGCCGAGCACGTTGCCGGGGGATTGGTTCCGGTTGGCTGCGTTGGCATAGAAAAGGCTCGAGTCAATGGCATTGGTCATAACGATCACCTAGATTTCGTAGTTTAACAAGGTTTCTGAAAAGGAATGCTCCTGTTCGTCCTCCCGCTTTTCCGGGTTCTGCTGTTCCCGGCCGGGATTCCTGCCGTTGTCCCCGGAGTATTGGGGGAGCGTTTCCTTCCTTTCCGAATGGACGTGGATGAGTTCAATCCGGTCCACCGTGATGTTTTGCTGGACAAAGGCCTGGCGCAGCGCATGGAGCTGCGATTCCAAAATCTCCTTCGCCGCCGTGGTGGAAGTCACGATTTTGGCCGTCAAACCCTGTTCCTGCTGGATCAACTGGATCTTCAAGGCGCCGAGTTCCTTCGGGTGGAGCCGCACGGTGAGCTGTTCCGTATTCCCGAACTTTTGAAAGGCCGATTTCGCGATCACCGCTTGCAGCTGGTCGATGAATTGCTGATAGGTCAGGGGCTTCCCCTCTTTGACGAGAAACAGGGTCGGAATCTCAAGCTTGGCCGAAAAGGACGAAAAATCGGCGGCGTTCCCAGCCTGCGGCGGAAGGTGGACCGCTTCCGGCGTCCCCTTTGGCTCTCCGGAATAAGGGATTCCGAATTGGGCTGGCTTCTTCACAACGGGAAGGGCTGGCTTCGTTCCCCCATCGGCCATTCTCGCAAATATTTCCTTGATGAAATCCGGGCGGGCATCCTGCATTAGCTTTTCCGCCAGCCGGAGGAGCTCCCCGTCGTTTTTCCAAGCGCCGGCCTTCAGCCATTGTTCCATGGTTCCGAAGGCATTGGCGGACCGGGTCAAATCGCCGGACGGCTGTTTACCGGCAAAAGCTTTGGCCGGATCCGGATTCGCCTCCAAAAAACGGGCGATGAATTGGGAAAGGATTTCAAGGGCGTCCGCGACGGCCCGTTCATCCGCCGGATCCCGCGTCCCTTCCTGCCCGGACATCCCAAGGGAAAGGGCGATTCTGTCCGCTTCCTCCTCCGGGAGATCGAGAAGGCGGATGAACCGGGATAGGAGGGAGTCCCATTCTTCCATTCCCACTTCTCCAGGCGGCCGTTCATCCCCCGTACTCTCGGTCTGATCCGGGAAGCGGGCCGGAACAAAAGGCGGCATGAACGGAGATGGGATGGGCGATTTTTCCCCTTTTCCCTGCCGGTTTCCTTGCTCTTCTCCCTTCTCCCCCGCGTAACGGAGCATCAGGGCCTTGAATCCGCCGCCGTCCTTGACGGGCTGTCCCCCGAAGGGCGATTCCTTCCCCCCGGCAAAAGCGGGAATTTCGATCAAACCGGAAAATCCTGCAATCTCCATTTTTTCACCTCCTTTCAAGGGTCTTCCTTCATTCCGTTTCGGAAAGAAGGGAAGTAAATTTCGCCGCATCCTGCGGGGACATCTTCTCCAAGATGCGGGCAAGGTTTTCTTCCTTCAATTGGGAAAGGATGCTGACCGCCCGCTTTTCATCCATGGCGGCAAAAATCGCCGCGGCCTTTTTCGGAGCCATTTTTTCATAGGTCCGCACCACGTCCGGCCCCTTTTGCCCGCTTGCATTCTGCTCGTTTTCCTTTTCCAGATTCTCCTTTTCCCTCTGCAGTTTTTCATTTTCCCGGGTCAGGTTCTCGATCTCTTTTTCCAGCCGGTCGATATCCTTCTGCAGGCTCTCCTTCTCCTCTTCCTCCTGTCTCAGTTTCCCTTCCAATTCCGCGATCCTTTTTTCATATTGGCTGTCACGTTCGTCCCCGCCCGCCATTTTCCCGACGACGGGCAGATTGCCGAGCCATTTCTTTCCTTCTTCTAAAACATTGATTCCGGAGATGGACAAAACCGCCACGAGCACGACGATTCCGAACAAGAGCGGGATCAATGTTCCGTAGAAGATCCAATGAAAGAGGTGCGATTTTTTTTCCTGATCCTCTCTTTCCATTCCTACCACCCGTTTCTCCTTAATGCGCTGCGGGAGGAAATTTCATCCAGATCCTTCGTTTCCTTCCATTTTTCCAGCTGCAAAAACATTTGATAGTCTTTTTCTTTCATTCTTTCATATTTTTTTACTTCCACGTTTTTCTCCACGAGCCGCCGGTATTCTTCGTTCATTTTGTCCCTGGCGCGGATGACCAGCTGCTGGTAGTGATCGATCTCCCGCTGCAAGTTGGCCAAATATCGCTGGAATTCGCGGAGGCGATCGACGGAGAGGCCGTCCCGGATCCTCTTCTCCCGCTCCGCTTCCAATTCTTCCTTTTCCTTCAGCAGCCGGTAGAGGCCTTGGGCGGCTTCTTCAAACCTCCGGACCGCCTGGTGGTACGAATTGACCGCTTCGTTTTTTTCCATGGTGCGTACGGAAAGGATTTTTTCAAACCGGTAGGAGAAAACCAATTCATTCACCCGCCATCAGCTGATGTAATCGTCCGACGCTTTCTTCCATCGAGTACTTCTCATTGACCTTCTGCTTCAAAAATTCCACGATCTTCGGGTAATAATCGATGGCCCGGTCGATTTCCGGCGATGTCCCCCGTTTATAGGCCCCGATATTGATCAGGTCTTCGGAGCGGACATAGGTATCCATGATTTCCCGCAAGCTTTCCGCGCTCCTTTGGTGGCTTTCGTCCACGATCGCATTCATCAGGCGGCTGATGCTCTTCAGCACGTTGATCGCCGGATAATGGCCCTTGTTGGCCAGGGCCCGGTCCAAAACGATATGGCCGTCGAGGATCCCCCTTACCGCGTCGGCGATCGGCTCGTTGAAATCGTCGCCGTCGACGAGCACCGTATAAAAGGCGGTGATCGATCCCTTCTCGTTCGTCCCGGTCCGTTCCAGCAGCTGGGGAAGCAGGGAAAAGACGGAGGGCGTGTATCCCTTCGTTGCCGGCGGCTCGCCGACCGCCAGGCCGATCTCCCGCTGCGCCATGGCGATCCGGGTGACCGAATCCATCATCAAGAGAACGTCCATTCCCCGGTCGCGGAAATACTCGGCGATGGAAGTGGCCGTAAAGGCCCCCTTAATCCGCATCAGCGCCGGCTGGTCTCCCGTAGCAGCAACCACGATGGACCGTTCCAATCCTTCCTTTCCCAAGTCCCTTTCGATGAATTCCCGCACTTCCCTGCCCCGCTCGCCGATCAAGGCGATCACGTTCAAATCCGCCTTCGTATTCCGGGCGATCATCCCGAGCAGGGTGCTTTTCCCAACGCCGCTTCCGGCAAAGATGCCCACCCGCTGTCCCTTTCCGATCGTAAGCAAGCTGTCGATGCTCTTAATGCCGACTTCCAGCGGCTCGGAAATCGGCGGACGCAACAGGGGGTTGGGAGGCTGCTGCTGGGTGGAAAATTCCCTCATCTTCTTCGGCAAGGGGCTCCCGTCCAAAGGTTCCCCCAAGGAATTCAACACCTTTCCGACCAATTGGGGCCCCACTTTTATTTTCAAGGACTCCCCGGTGCTCTCCACGATCCATCCCGGCGCGATGTCCTGAACGGAGGTATAGGGCATGATCAGGACGGATTCCCCGCGGAATCCGACCGCCTCCCCGATGATCCTTTTCTTCCTGTCGCTGCCGTTCGGAAAGATGTAACAGATATCGCCGACCGAACAGGGCGGCCCCTGGGATTCGATCATGATGCCGACGACTTGTTTGACGCGGCCGTAACGTTTGTAAGGGTCGATATACTGGAGTTCGGACAAGAGCTGGTCTATGTTCATGTTCAACCTCCGTCCGCGATCTTCAAAAGCTTCTCCCGGATCTCCATCAGCTGGGCGTCCACGCTGGCATCGATGCGGCCGCCTTCCGTTTCGATGATGCAGCCCGTCTCCGGCACTTCATCGGAAGGATAGATCAAAAGTTCCCCGTTTTGGAAGTACAAGGACCGGAGCTCTTCTTTCTGCTCCAAAACGAGAGGATACATTTTGTAGTGGACGATCACCCGGACTTCCCGGTATTCTTTCGCCTCCTGGATCGCCTTTTTCACAAGGGGAAGGAAGTTTTCCGGATTTTCTTCGATCTTCATGTTCAGTATTTTTTCCGCTACGGCCAAACCGATCGCCAGGATCGTTTTTTCCGATTGTTCGATATGGGAAAAATAATCCTTTTTCGCCAAGTCGACCGTTTCCTTCGCCTCGGCGATCGATTTTGCCGCTTCCGCATAGCCCGCCTGCCTTCCGAGCAAGCGTCCTTCCTCATATCCTTCCTTTTTTGCCCTCTCGGCGATCTGCCCGATCTCTTCCATCATTTTCTGCCTTTCCCGTTCCGCCTCTTCCTTCATCCGCAGCGCTTCCCGCTTCGCTTCGGAGAGGATGGCCTCCGCCTTTTTCCTCGTCTCTTCCCAATCGATGGCCGGTTCAACGTCGGCCGGTTCAGGGAGCAAATCCGTTTTTTGTTCCTCGGGCGCCGGTTTTTCCAGCGTCCGAATGCGGATGGTTCTTCCGGCCTGCCGGCTGAACCGGGCGCCTTTAATAACTTTAGACAATAATGTCATCACCCCCGCCGCGGGCAATCACGATTTCGCCGCTCTCTTCGAGGCGGCGGATGACGGAAACGATGCGGGATTGGGCTTCTTCGACGTCGCGCAGGCGCACCGGGCCCATGATTTCCATTTCCTGCTTAAAGGTTTCGCTCATCCGTTTGGACATGTTTTTGAAGATGACTTCTTTCACTTCATCGCTGGCCACCTTCAAGGCAAGCAGCAAGTCATCGTTGTCGCAATCGCGGATGACGAGCTGGATCGCCCGGTTATCCAGCGTGACGATATCCTCGAAGACGAACATCCTTTTCTTGATCTCTTCGGCGAGTTCGGGATCCTGTTCGGCCAGCGTATCGAGGATCGTCCGTTCCGTGGACCGGTCGACCCCGTTCAAAACATCCACGACCGCCTCGATGCCGCCCGTTTTCGTATAGTCGTGGGTAAAGGTGGCCGACAATTTTTGCTCCAATATCTGCTCCACTTCATAAATGACTTCCGGGGAGGTGCTGTCCATCAGGGCGATTCTTTTCGCCACATCCGCCTGCATCTCCTGGGGCAGGTTGGAAAGAATCTGGGCCGCCTGATTCGGTTCCAAATAGGACAGAACCAAGGCGATCGTCTGCGGATGCTCGTTTTGAATAAAGTTCAAGATCTGGTTCGGATCCGTTTTCCTGGCAAAATCGAAGGGCCTGACCTGCAAGGTGGAAGTGAGGCGGTTGATGATGGCCGCCGCCTGGTCGGGACCGAGGGCTTTTTCCAAAACCATTTTGGCGTACCCGATGCCTCCCTGGGCGATGTAATCCTGGGCGACGGCCAAATGGTAAAACTCGTTGACGACCTCATCCTTTTTCTGCGATTCGACTTTTTTAATGCTGGAGATTTCCAACGTCAATTTTTCGATTTCTTCTTCCGTCAAATATTTGTAAATGGAGGCGGACACATCCGGTCCGAGGGAGATGAGAAGGATGGCAGCTTTTTGTTTTCCCGTCAACTCTTTCGTTTTCACCAATGGAACCGCCCTCCTAATCTTCGCTTAACCAAGTGCGCAGCAGCTTGGCGAATTCTTCAGGCTGCTCTTTCGCCATTTTCTCGATTTGTTTTCTCCGCAAGGATGTTTCCGATTCTTTTCCTTCGATTTCCGGAACTTCCGCCGGCGCTTCTTCCCTGTTGACGTCTTCGGCGGCGGACAACGCCTCCTCCTCTTCTTCCCGTCTTCTCCTCCTTATGTACAGAACGGTCAAGACGATCAGCGCGATCAGCAAAGCGGCTCCGACGATATACGCCCAAAGGGGAATCCGGCTCTCCGCCTGCGGCTCGTTGGCGGGACTGCCGAGCAGCGGCTGCACCGTTACCGCGATTTTTTGGGAAATCTCGTCATCGGTCAGCGGTTCGTCGATGGTGTCCTTGTCGATCGACGTCCGGACGATCGTGCTCAAAATTTGCCGGATGCCGTCTTCAATCTCCAGCGGATCCGCACCTTCCCCTTCCGGCGGTTCGGCGATCACCTGGATGCCGAGATCGCGGATCTTATAGGGGCTTTCGATGATCTCCCGGCGGATCCGGTTCACTTCGTAATTGATCGTCTCTTCGGTCTTTTCATATTCCCCTTCGCCGTTTCTCCCCTCCAAATAGGTGCTGCCGAGGGGATCGGTATTATCTTCCGCCTGCGGCGTTCCGCCGGCCGCAGCGCCGTTTCCGGTATAGGATTCGCTGATCCGTTGGGCGCTGATCGCGATCCCTTCCATATTTTCCTCGTCAACCGGTTCGACCAGATTTTCTTCCCTTTTCTCCTGGGTAAAGTCGATGTCGGCGGTAACCGAGACGACGGCTTTTCCGGGGCCCATCAGCATGCTGAGCATGCTTTGCACTTGCTTTTGGATGTCCTTTTCGATTTCCTTCTTAATGGCAAATTGATTTGCAAACCCGGCCGTATTGGAAGAATTTTCATCTTCCATTTCCAAGTAATTAAAATTCTGATCCATGATGACGATATTATCGGTAGGCAGATTCGGCACGCTTTTGGAAACGAGCGTATACAACGCCCTTATTTGCTTTTGGTCGAAATTGTAGCCGGGTTCGGTTTGAAGGACGATGGAAGCCGAGGCTTCTTCTTCCTTGTCATTGACAAAAATCCCTTTTTCGGGAAGATTGATCATGACCTTCGCATCGCGGATGCCATCGATGCTTTTGATTAAATTTTCCAGTTCGGTCTGCATCGCATCCAGCTTGATCACGTTGAATTCGTTGTCGGTAATCCCTAGGCCCGCCTTTTCACTGAAGAAGGAATAATCGATGCTGCCCGATTTCGGAAGGCCTTCGGCAGCCAGTTCCACCTTCAGGGCATCCGCCTGATCCTTCGGCACTTTGATCGTCGTCCCGCCGTCGGCGATTTCCGACTTGATTCCCCGGGCATCCAGCATCTCTTTGATGGAACCGGTTTCCGCCGGCGTCAAATCCTTATATAAAGGGACGAGCGGGGTCCTCGTCGTAAAGAAGATTAAAAGGCTTACAGCCGTAATGAAGACAAGGACCGAGGCGATCAATATCCCCTTTTGGCGCCGGCTCCGTCGGGACCATGCGGTTTTCAGTTTCTGCCAATATTGCTGTATCTTCTCCTTCATCATACCCTCTCCGAAATCCCAGTTCTTTTGCGTTCAGCCAATTCCCGCGTTCCGGCCCCCGGCCGAAACGGACACCCTTTTATATCTGCATCCTCATGATTTCCTGATAGGCTTCGATCACTTTATTGCGTATTTCCAGGGTCGCCTGCAAAGCGATCGAGGCTTTTTCGGCGGCGATCATCACCTGGTGGAGCTCCACATCCTGCCCCAAGGCCAATTTTTCCGTCATTTGATCCGACTGGACCTGCAATTCGTTCACCTTATTGATCGCATCCTTCAAAAAGGATGCGAAGCTTTGCTCCGTCCGCTGCGTCTCCGGGCTTGGTGCCAAATTCCTCGCAGGACTGACCGGCGCCGTCGCCGGATTGAGGAAAACCGATTCAATGGCCATCGCTTACCCACCTTTCCTCATTTTCCGATTTCAAGGGCCTTCATCAACATGCCCTTCGCGGCGTTGAACGTGGTGACGTTCGCTTCGTAGGAGCGGGTGGCGCTGATCAAATCCACCATCTCCCGCAAAGGATCCACATTCGGGTAGCGGACGTATCCGTCTTCACCGCTGTCGGGATGGTCGGGGTCATAGACGAGCTGGAAAGGGGACGGATCTTCCACGATCCTTGTCACCTTGACCCCGCCGGCTCCTTGCCGGCTGATCTCCGTGTTGAGATAGGATGAAAAGCTGTTTTCCTTAGGTTCCAGGACGACCATCTTCCGCCGGTAGGGCACCCACTCGCCGTTCACGTATCTGCCCCTCGTCGTTTCGGCGTTGGCGATGTTCGACGAGATGACGTCCATCCTCAGCCGCTGGGCGGTCAAGGCCGACGCCGGGATGCTCAAACTGGAAAACACGGTTATTTCCCTCCCTTAATGACGGTTTCCAACCCGTTAAATTTTCCGCTCAACCGGTCGGCCAAGGCGTAATAGTAAATCTGGTTTTCTGCCAGTTTCGACATTTCCTCGTCCATATCGACGCTGTTCCCGTTATGGTTGTATTGAAATGGATTGCTGGTCTGCTGCACAGGATTGGAATTTGAGGAGCGAATCGGAATGTGGCGCGGGTCCGTACGCCTTCCCTCAAAGGCATTCCGGAGTTCCTGCTGAAAGAATGAGCGGAAATTGACTTGTTTCGCCTTGTAGTTGGGAGTGTCCGCGTTGGCGATGTTTTCGGAAATGACCTTTTGCCTGAGAGCGGAATAATCCAACGCCCTTTCGAGAACGTTGAAGGTGCTGGAGAACAAATCCATGGCAATCACTCCAAAATATGACAAGATCTTTAAAAATTTGTCATATTGATACAATTATCATTGTACGATTGGCAAATCTCGGTTGTCCATAACGGATAGGTAAAATTTTCTGGGACTTTTTAACCAAAATTTCGCCGAAAATTTTCTGTCAAGCAGTAAAATCTTCCCTGTCAGAAGGAGAAGAACCGGGACTCTCCTGTTATTTTTCGACAAAAACTTCAAATTCCCTTCAATTTTTTTAGGCCGAAAGAACCATTTTTGATAAGATTTTCAATTTCATGCAAAAAAAATCGGGGCTAGTAAAATAGCCCCGATTGTCATTTTTTTAGTTCATTTTTCCTAAAAAAGGTCCGCAAGGGGACAACTGCGGCGGATTTCTTTTACGAGCGGACCTTTTCCAGTTCTTCCAAAAACTTGTTGTTCAACACTTTAATGAAGGTGCCCTTCATTCCCAAGGACCGGGATTCGATGACGCCCGCGCTCTCCAGTTTCCGCAGGGCGTTGACGATGACGGAACGGGTGATGCCGACCCGGTCGGCGATCTTCGATGCGACCAAAAGCCCCTCTTTCCCGTTCAATTCTTCAAAAATATGCTCAATCGCTTCCAACTCGCTGTAAGAGAGGGAGCTGATCGCCATCTGCACGACCGCCTTGCTTCTTGCGTCCTCTTCGATTTGTTCCGATTTTTCCCGCAAGATTTCCATGGCGACGACGGTGGCGCCGTACTCGGCCAGCAGCAGGTCGTCGTCCTTAAATTCCTCATCCAGGCGGGACAGGATCAAAGTTCCCAGCCGTTCGCCGCCGCCCACGATCGGGACGATGGTCGTCAGGCCGTTTTTGAAAATGTCCTTGTTTTCCACCGGAAAAGCGGTATACGGGCTGTCCACGCCGATGTTGGCCGTCGTTTCATTGATGTTGAACAGGCTTTTCGTATATTCTTCCGGGAACTGCCGGTCTTCGAACATCTTTTTCATCCGTTCGTTTTCAATTTGCTGGGCGATGGCAAAACCCAACAATTTTCCCCTGCGGCTGACGATGAAGACGTTCGCGTTGATGACTTCGCTCAAGGTTTCCGACATTTCTTTAAAGTTGACCGGCTTTCCGCCGGCGTTTTGCAATAAGGCGTTGATTTTCCTCGCTTTGGTCAACAAATCCATTTTCATTTCCTCCCTGTCAATGAGTTGCTTTAATTCTTGCAACAAAGATTACAGAATGTATTGGCTCAAATCTTTGTCTTTCATGATTGCGCCGAGTTTATCCATCACGTATTTGTCGGTGATCGTGATTTTTTCCATCGTAATGTCTGGCGCTTCGAAAGACAGATCTTCCAAAAGCTTTTCCATGATCGTATGCAGTCGTCTCGCACCAATATTATCGGTCTGTTGGTTCACTTCATAAGCGATCTCGGCGATTCTACGAATAGCTTCATCAGAAAATTCAATTTTTATACCTTCCGTTTCCAACAATGCCTGATATTGTTTCAAAATCGCATTGTCCGGTTCCACCAAGATCCGGACGAAGTCGTCGACGGAAAGCTTCTTCAATTCCACCCGAATCGGGAAACGGCCCTGCAATTCCGGGATCAGATCGGACGGTTTCGTCAGGTGGAAGGCGCCGGCGGCGATGAACAGCATATGGTCGGTTTTCACGGGCCCGTATTTGGTCACGACGGTGCAGCCTTCCACGACCGGCAGGATATCCCTCTGCACCCCTTCCCTGGATACGTCGATGGAAGAACCGCCGCCGTTCTTGTTGGCAATCTTGTCGATTTCATCGATGAAGATGATCCCGTGCTGTTCCGCCCGCTCGATCGCCTGCTGGGTAACTTCGTCCATGTCGATCAGTTTTTGCGCCTCTTCCTGGATCAGGATCTTTCTCGCGTCCTTAACCGGGACCCGCTTCTTCTTTTTCCTTTTCGGAAGCAGGCTGCTGAAGGCGTCTTGCATATTCATCCCCATTTGTTCCAACCCCGAGCCTTGCAGCAGGTCGAACATGAAAGGGGACTGCTCTTCCACTTCCAGGGTGACCAGCTCATCCTCCAATTCGCCTTTGGCCAGTTTTTCCCTTACCGCCCTTCTTTTTTCAACGATCGTCCCGTCATCGCCGGCGTCGGGCTCCGGTTCGGAAACGGTTCCTCCCCCGAACAGCATTTCAAAGGGATTTTTCATGTTCGCCTGCTTCTTCTGCGCCGGGACCAAAAGGCTCACGAGCCTCCGTTCGGCGTTCGCCTTCGCCTTTTCCTGGACGGCGAGCATCTTTTCCTGTTTGACGAGGCGGACGCTCGTTTCCACCAAATCCCGGACCATCGATTCCACATCCCTGCCGACGTAGCCGACTTCGGTGAATTTCGTCGCCTCCACTTTGACAAACGGGGCGTTTACCAGCTTGGCGATTCGCCGGGCGATTTCCGTTTTGCCGACGCCGGTGGGCCCGATCATCAAAATGTTTTTCGGCATGATTTCATCCCTTAATTTTTCGGGAAGCAGGCTCCGCCGGTAACGGTTCCTCAAAGCGACGGCAACCGCCCGTTTCGCTTCCTGCTGGCCGACGATATACTGATCGAGTTTTTCCACGATTTGCCTCGGAGTCAGTTCCTGCCTTTTTTGCAGCTTTTTTCCCTCCCTTAAATTTCTTCCACGACGATGCGGTCATTCGTATACACGCACAGGTCCGCGGCGATTTTCAGGGCCGCTTCGGCGATTTCCCGGGCGGACAAATGATCGCCGGCGAATTGCTTCAACGCCCTCCCCGCCGCCAGGGCGTAATTCCCGCCCGATCCGATGGCCAACATCCCGTCGTCGGGCTGAATCACTTCCCCGGTGCCGGATATGAGCAATAAACGGCTTTCATCCATGACGATGAGCATCGCTTCCAATCTGCGTAAAACTTTGTCGCTTCTCCACTGTTTTGCCAATTCCACCGCCGCCCTTTCCAGGTTCCCGTTGAACTCGTCCAGTTTGCCTTCAAACATTTCAAACAAGGTAAACGCATCGGCCACGGAACCGGCAAATCCGGCGAGCACCTTGCCGTTGTACAGCCTTCTCACCTTTCTCGCCGTCTGCTTCATGACGACCGCGTTCCCGAAGGTCACTTGGCCGTCTCCGGCCATGGCCCCTTTTCCCTTGTGATGGATGGCAAAAATCGTCGTTGCACGGATTTCCATTTCGATCCCCCCTATGCCCGCGGGTGATGCGCATCGTAGATTTTCCGCAAATGCTCCTTCGTCACATGGGTATACACTTGCGTGGAAGACAGATGGGAATGCCCGAGCAGCTCCTGAACCGTCCGCAAATCCGCCCCGTTGTTCAACAGATGGGTGGCGAAGGTATGGCGGATCTTATGGGGATAAAGTTTTTTCCCCCCCGCCTTGTCGGACAACGTCCGGAAGACGTAACGGATCCCCCGTTCGGTGATCGGCTTGCCGCGCCCGTTCACAAACAAATAGGGATGATCCTCGCCCTTCATCAATTTTTTCCGCCCGTCGTTGATGTACAGGTCGAGATAGACTTGGGCAAAGTGGCCGTAGGGAACATATCTTTCCTTCTTTCCCTTGCCCTTGACCAACAGGACGGACAGGAAATCATCAAGATCGTCCAGCCGGATGTTGGCGCATTCGCTGACCCGGATGCCGGTGGCATACATCAGTTCGAGCAGGGCCCGGTCCCTTTGGCCCAAAGGCGTGGACACGTCGGCGGATTCGAACAGCGCATTCATCTCTTCTTCATAAAAAAAAGCGGGCAAGCGTTGCTCGAGTTTCGGTGAAGCCGTATGTACGAAGGGGTTGTCCCGGCAATGGGCTTCACGCATGAGAAACTTGTAAAAGGCTCGCAAACTGGACAGTTTTCTTGCGATCGATTTTCGGGCAAGCTTCCTTTCGAACAAACGGGTCAAATATAAACGGGCATCCTGGATGGAAACATCATCCAAATTTTCAATAGATTGTTCATGCATGAACATGAAAAACTCTACAATATCCTTTTTGTAGCTGTCGATCGTATGCTGGGAATAATTTTTTTCGAGTTGCAAATGTTCAAGAAATTGACTTAACAAAAAATTCGGAATTGGCAAGCAAAACACCTCGCGGCTCTTCAATAGTAACATATAATTTTTTAAATTTCAATAAGATTTCACATTTTTTTCACAAAGTTCTGAATAGTATTTAAGGACAGCCGCGGGCAGGCGTCCTGCCTGCCGTCTTTCCTCTTCTCCCGGCTCCGGACGCGGGGGCGTGCCGGGCAAGCCCTTGCGGCGGCACCGGCGCAACCTTTTCTCCCGTCTGCAGGGGAAGCCCGCTCCCGGATGTTCCCGCTTCCGCCGGCAGATGGCACGCGCCGCCGGCTTCTCCCCGTCCCATTCGCCGCCTTCAGGCAACGCCCCGCCGAAAGATGGCAGCGGATGGGAGCGGCCATAAGAAAAGGATGAGAAGATCTCACCCCTGTACATTCTCTTTATATTCGCAATTCAAACATTGAACCTGGCTGCCCTTTTTCAATTTTTTCTCCACCAGCACCCCGTTGCAATTGGGGCAGGGCCGGGCAAGGGGTTTATCCCAGGAGACGAAATCGCAGTCAGGGAACCGGTCGCAGCCGTAAAAGAGCCGACCACGCTTCGTTCTCCGCTCCACGATCTTGCCCTTGCCGCATTTGGGGCAGGCGACCCCGATTTCCTTCAGAATCGGCTTCGTGTTGCGGCATTCGGGGAAATTGCTGCAGGCCAAAAACTTGCCGTATCTTCCGGTCTTGATCACCATCGGGCTGCCGCAAATCTCGCAGTCTTCCCCGGCGTATTCGTCTTCGATCTCCACCTTGGCCATTTCCTTTTCCGCCTTTTTCAAATTTTGTTCAAATCCTTTGTAAAAGGCGTCGACGATGGAGACCCAATGTTCCTTCCCTTCCTCGATGGCATCCAGTTCGCTTTCCATTTTCGCGGTAAATTTCACGTTGAGGATGTCGGGGAAATATTCGTTCATCAGCTCGATGACGATTTCCCCCAGCTCGGTGGGGACGAACCGTTTGTTTTCCAGCCGCACATAACCCCGTTTTTGGATCGTATCCAAGGTCGGCGCGTAAGTGGACGGCCGGCCGATGCCGAGTTCTTCCAGCGTCTTTACGAGCCGGGCCTCGGTATACCGGGGCGGCGGCTGGGTAAAATGCTGCTTCGGTTCGATTTTTAAGCTCTTCACTTTGTCCCCTTCCTGGAGTTCCGGCAGCAGGGGATCCTGTTCCTCCGCCTGGTCGTCGGTCCCTTCCACATACACCTTCATAAAGCCGGGAAAGAGGATCTTCGAACCGGTGGCTTTGAACACGATCTCGCCATTGGCCAATTCCGCCGTGATCGTCTCCAGGACGGCGGGGGACATTTGGCTGGCGATAAACCGTTCCCAAATTAATTGATACAGCTTAAACTGATCCTTCGTCAAATATTTTTTCACCGCTTCCGGTTCCTTCAACGGGGTCGTCGGACGGATCCCCTCATGGGCGTCCTGCACTTTTCCGGCCTTTTTCTCCTTCCGGGCGGCGGGCTGGGAGTATTCCTGCCCGTAATGGGCGGCGATATAAGCTTCCGCTTCCCTTTTCGCCGATTCCGAGATTCTCGTCGAATCGGTGCGCATATAGGTGATCAGCCCGACGGTGCCCTCTTCGCCGATATCGACCCCTTCGTAAAGTTCCTGGGCAATCATCATCGTCTTCTTCGCCCGGAAATTCAGCTTCCTTGCCGCCTCCTGCTGCAGGGAAGACGTGGTGAAGGGAGGCGGGGGATTTTTTTTCCGTTCCTTTTTGACGGCCGACTTTACGATGAATTCATCCCCGTCCAAGGCGGCCAAGATTTTTTTGACGTCCTCTTCGGATTTCAGTTCGACTTTTCCTTGCCCGTTCCCGTAAAAGACGGCGGGAAAGGTTTCCGTTCCCCGCTGAAACAGCCCCTTTATCGTCCAGTATTCTTCCGGCTGGAAGGAGCGGATTTCCTTTTCCCGGTCGATGATGAGCTTCACCGCCACCGATTGGACCCGGCCGGCGCTCAATCCCTTTTTCACTTTTTTCCACAGGAGGGGGCTGATTTTGTACCCGACGAGACGGTCGAGGATCCGCCGAGCCTGTTGGGCGTCCACCAAATCCATGTTGATCGGCCGGGGATGCTTGAACGACTCCCGGACCGCATCTTTCGTAATTTCATTGAACACGACGCGGCAATCGGATTCGGCATCCAGCTCCAGCGTATGGGCCAAATGCCAGGCGATCGCCTCCCCCTCCCGGTCCGGGTCGGCGGCCAAATAGACCTTTTTCGCCTTTTTCGCCGCGTTCTTCAGCTCTTTTATGATGCCGCCCTTTCCGCGGATGGTAATATATTTCGGCTGAAAGCCGTTATTTATGTCGACGCCGATTTGGCTTTTCGGCAGGTCCCGGATATGTCCCATCGACGCTTTGACCGTATATTTTTTCCCCAAATATTTCTCGATGGTCTTCGCCTTCGCCGGCGACTCCACGATGACCAGATATTCAGACATCCCTCAGCCTCCTCGGAGGTTCTACTAAAAATAAACCTTCACTAATTATTAAAGAGAATCCCCGTTTTTGTCAACAAAAAAGTAAATGATGGAAAGCCGATAAAAAATTGGTGCACGGCATGCCGCCCACCCGCTGCCGCTCTCTTCCTTCGCGAACGAAAACCCGGGTGAAAAAAGCGGACGCGGCCGTGGAAAGGGCCGGTGCCGGGCCGGAACATGAAAAGCCGGCGGAATCCGGGATCCGGCAAGATTTCCGCCGGGAAACCGGTCCGGCCTTCGGAAAAGCAAGGTTCATGCCCCGAAAGAAAGTCGGCAAATTCCCCGATTGCCGGAAAATCCATCGTCCCGGCTGATGACCGGCGGGAACGGAACGGCGAAAAATTTTCCGTGCAGATACGGCCGTTCCTGCCGGCAATTCCGAAGCCGGGAGAACCCCGTTTGACCGCTGTCGATGGGACAATTCCCTCTTCCCTTTTCGGAAAAGGCGGGAAAAGGCAGATCGGCCGCATATAACGGTTGATGCCGAAAGGGAAGCCGGCCCTTCCCCATCCGGCCGGACCGGCCCGACTGTCCGTAGGCTGTGCAAGCGCCCGAAAGATGGAATCCGCGGCGGATGCCCGGTTCCCGTCGGCGGAACGGGCGCCGCAAGCCGATATGACCGGCCGCTTTTAACGACCTTCTCCTCCATCGTTCCTTGTGGGTCTCACAGGGCCGTCTCCGTCCGGCGACAAATCTTCACGTCTTTTTATATCCTTTATTTCTTTTTTTATACCAATCTTATGCGCGGAAAAGAAATAATTCCTCCAGAATATCTTCTGCCCGTTGCACCAGCTTGGCCCCTTCCTGGATCAGCCGGTTCGTTCCCGCGGAAACGGGGCTGGTGACCGGCCCGGGGACGGCGAAAACTTCCCTTCCATAATCGAGGGCGAATTGGGCGGTAATGAGCGAACCGCTCCTTTCCCGGGCTTCCACCACCACGGTCCCGAGGGAAAGGCCGCTGATGATCCGGTTTCTTTGCGGGAACTGGTGCTTCTTCGGCGGGGTATCGGGGGGATATTCGGAAAGGAGGAGCAGTTGGCCGGGATAGGATCGGAGCAAGGGGGCGGATTCTTTCGGATAGATGTGGTAAAAACCGCTGCCCAGGACGGCGACCGTGTTTCCGCCGCCTTCAAGCGCCCGCCGTTGGGCGCGGATGTCGATGCCCCGGGCAAAGCCGCTCACGATGAGAAAATCTTTTTCCACCAGGCCTTCGACGATGAGATCGGCGGCAAGGAGGCCGTACCGGGTCGGCGTCCGCGTTCCGACGACGGCAATCGTCCGCGGGTTTTGCAAAAGGTCCGGATTCCCTCGGGCGAATAAAACCCAGGGCGGCTGATGGATTTGTTTTAACAGGGGCGGATATTGTTCATCAAAGATGGTAATGAGGGAGATTCGTTCCTGTTCATATTCGCGGATGAATGTTTCGACGGGCTTTTCGTGGAGATCGGAATAGAGCCGGGAAGCGTCGTGGAAGGGGATGTTCAAGAAGTCGGCGATTTCCGCCGGGGACAGGGAAAATACCGATTCCAGGGAGGGATCCGACGCGTAGATTTTTTCGATCGTCCGCCAGCCGGCTCCCCTGCAGTGCACGAGATGGATGAGCCGTTCGCGCCGTTTCTCCATATCACCTTCTCCTTCTCGAAGAAATGAAAAAGGGGCGAAGGGCGCCCAATGCGCCGAAGCGAATGAAGCGCCCCTTTCCAAAAGAGGAAGGCGGATCCCCGCCGGGGCGGGAACCCGCGACCGGAAGCCATTTTGTCCGCGGAAGACCTTAATGGGTTTTGCATTTTTCGTAGAGGCCTTTTTCTTTCAATACCTGGATGAGGGTTTCGCCGATCACGGCAGGGGTTTCCGCAACCCTGATTCCGCATTCGTTCATGACGCGGATCTTTTCATCGGCCGTGCCTTTTCCTCCGGAAATGATGGCGCCGGCATGGCCCATCCGTTTTCCGGGAGGCGCCGTGCGTCCGCCGATGAAGCCGACGACCGGCTTTTCCATGTTTTCTTTCACCCAGCGGGCCGCATCTTCTTCCGCGGTGCCGCCGATTTCCCCGATCATGATTACCGCGTAGGTATCCGGATCTTCATTGAAGGCCTTTAAAACATCGATGAAATTCGTGCCGTTCACCGGATCGCCCCCGATTCCGACGGCCGTCGACTGGCCGATTCCCGCCTGGGACAATTGATGGACGGCCTCATAGGTCAACGTGCCGGAACGGGAGACGACGCCGACATGGCCTTTTTTGTGGATGTAACCGGGCATGATGCCGATCTTGCACTCTTCCGGGGTGATGACGCCCGGGCAGTTCGGCCCGATCAGGCGGGTTTTCTTCCCTTCCATGTAACGCTTGACCTTCACCATGTCCAAGACGGGTATGCCTTCGGTGATGCAAATCACCAGATCCAGTTCGGCGTCCACCGCCTCCATGATCGCGTCCGCCGCGAAGGGGGCGGGCACGTAAATGACCGATGCCGTCGCTCCAGTTTGTTCCACCGCCGCTTTCACCGTGTTGAAAACGGGAACCCCTTCAATGAAGGTCCCCCCTTTTCCGGGCGAGGTGCCGCCGACGATCTTCGTGCCGTATTCCAGCATTTGTTTGGTATGGAAAAGGGCCGTTTTCCCCGTGATTCCTTGAACGATCACTTTCGTGTCCTTATTGATATAGATGCTCACCTTGATTCCCCCGCTTTCGTCGTAATTGGATTTGCAACCCGCATCATTCCGGTGGCTGCCGTTTTCCTCATTGCACGAGCTCCACGATTTTTTGCGCGCCGTCGGCCATGGATTCGGCGGCGATGATATTCAATCCCGATTCGTTCAGGATCTTCTTGCCCAAATCCACGTTCGTCCCTTCGAGCCTGACGACGAGGGGCACTTTCAGGCCGACCTGTTTGGCGGCTTCGACGACGCCGGTGGCGATGACGTCACACCTCATGATGCCCCCGAAAATATTGACGAAAATCCCCTTCACCTTCGGGTCGGAAAGGATGATTTTGAACGCCTCGGTCACTTTTTCGGCGGTGGCTCCTCCGCCCACATCGAGGAAATTGGCGGGTTCGCCCCCGTAATATTTGATGATGTCCATCGTCGCCATCGCCAGTCCCGCACCGTTCACCATGCAGCCGATATTCCCGTCCAGGGAGATGTAGCTGAGGCCGTGCTTGGACGCTTCCACTTCCTTCGGATCCTCTTCATCGGGATCGCGGTATTGCAAAATATCCTGATTCCGGTACAAAGCGTTGGCATCAAAATTCAGCTTGGCGTCCAACGCCAATACCTTCCCGTCGGCGGTCGTGACCAGCGGGTTGATCTCGGCGATGGAACAATCCTTTTCGACAAAAACCCGGTACAGTCCCATCATGAATTGGACGGCCTGATTGACCAGCTCCTTCGGGATATGGATATGGAAGGCGATCCGTCTCGCCTGGAAGGGCAACAGACCGACGGCCGGATCGATATATTCCTTAAAGATTTTCTCCGGGGTCTTCGCCGCCACCTCTTCGATCTCCGTTCCCCCTTCTTCGGAAGCCATTAAGACGACCCGGGAGGAGGACCGGTCGACGACGAAACCGATGTAATATTCCTTTTGAATCGCACAGCCTTCTTCGATAAGTAAACGCTTTACTTCTTTGCCTTCGGGGCCGGTTTGGTGGGTAACGAGCGTCTTGCCCAAAAGCTGTTGGGCATATGTACGGACATCATCCAGGTTTTTCGCAACCTTTACGCCTCCCGCTTTTCCGCGTCCGCCCGCATGGATCTGCGCTTTCACGACGACCGTATCCGTGCCGAGCTTTTTCGCCGCTTCCACGGCTTCATCCACGGTAAAGGCGACGATGCCCCGCGGAACGGAAACCCCGTAATCCCTTAAAATTTCTTTCGCTTGATACTCGTGGATATTCATCTTCCATCCTCCTCATCATCCGTTCGGAAAGAATTGATTGCGTTCTCATTGTATAAAACTTGGAAACTATTGTCTACCGTTCTTGCGGATTTTTGTCCTTGCGGAGCTCTTTTGCCCTTTGATCCGCCCGATAGATCAAGGCGAATATTTCCGCCACCGCCGTATAGAGGGACTCGGGGATCACCTCGTCCAGATCGATCTTCAAGAGAAGCTCGGCAAGGGAAGGGTCTTCGCGGACCGGGACATCGTTTTCCCTCGCCCGTTGAATGATCGCTTCGGCGATCCGGCCCTGCCCTTTGGCCGTAACGCGCGGGGCCGGATCGGCCGCTTCATTGAACGTCAGGGCGACGGCTTTTTTCCGTTTTTCCCTTTTCATATTTTGATATCCACCCGGCTTTCGCGAAAAATCGGTTCCTCGGGCAAACTTCCGGAAGGTTCGTGCGGTTTTTGAAATTTTACCGTTCCGAGGGTGTAATCGATTTTTTTCAATCCCTCCCGCAAAGCGGGAAGCCCGGGTCCGACCGATTCTTCCAGCCGGTCGAACCCGCTGTAGAAAGTCAGGCTGACGATCCGGTTCTGCACCGTTACGAATACGCACAAATCGCCCAAATGGGGCATGGTTAAATCGAACACAACGCGGCAATAATCTTCGTCCAGCTTTTCGCCCCTTTTCTTTCCGAACCAACGGATGACGAGATCCGCCTTTTCCCCTTGGAAAAACAGGGGGATCTCCGTCACCCCCTGGAACATCCCGTCCCTTTCGGCAAACAGGTGTTCCTCGGCCGCAATCCGCGAGAACAGCTTTTCCGCCGACAGCCGCAGTTCCGGGGAAAGATTTCTGTTTTCCAGCAAAACTTCCAGTTCCCGCCTGAACGAAGCCGTCTCTCCTCCGGCTTCCCCGTCCCCCCGGACCGTGCGGATGATCCATTGAAAGGCCTTCAGGACCTCATCTCCCTTCGTCCAATCGGTAAATAGCAGGGGATGGGCCCCGGCAAACCGCCGCCATGCTTCCCCTTCCGCCTTCCCGAAAATTTCCGGAAAACGGGAAACAAGGTTTTGTCCGTCCGCCGGCGCGCGGATGTCCAAGGACCGGTCCGAAAAGACGCGGGAAAGGAAGGAAAAGGGATCGTCCCCATGAAAACGGCTGTCCCGCCACCCGGTAAAGAGAACGGAGCGAAAATCCCGCCTCGTCCCTTCCCCCGGAAAACCCAGTTTCTCCGCCGCCTCTCGCAGCAGCTGCTCCTCGCCTTTGTCCGCCCAGCCGGGAAAAACGGCCGAAAGCAAGCGGAAGGCGGCGCGGCTCTCTTCTTCAGGAACGGCGGGATCCAGCCAGCGCGCGAAAAGGGCAAGAAGCGGCTGTTCCCTGCGGATGGGGAATCGGTCCATCAGCGATTGCCAACGCGGGCCGATCGTTCCCGTTTCCTTCTCCAAAAGTTCGAAAAACCGGGAGATGAGGCCGGAAAGGGATTCCTTCCCGTGAAAGGAATAGAGGCCGTGAAACATTTCATCCGTAAAAGGAAGGCGGTTTTGTGCCATCACTTTGATCGTTTGCATGCCCAGACCGATGTCCGGGACCGCCTTCAGCCAGGCTTCCCCCTTGCGGAAAACTTCCCGGTCGAAGGGCAGTCCCGACTCGCGGAAAAATTGGATGAGGCGGCGGAGCAAATCCCCGTTCGGGGCGGATAATAGCCGGGACAGCCCCCCTTCGGCGTCCTGCTCGGCGATTTTCAGCCGGACGCTTCCCTTTTCGGCAGCAATTTGAAACAGATAGTCCCTGTGGGCAACCAAAGGGGCCTCGGCCTTGGCCCAAAAGGCTTCTTTCCCGATCCGGACCAGGGCCCGGCCGTCGGGAAGGAGCTTCAGCACCCTTCCGAATACCAGCTGCCCGTTCCGAAAGGGCGCCGTTTCCGTATGAACTTCCTTTTGCCGGTAAAAGGGGAATGCGGAACGGATTTCCATATCCTGATCAGCTTCCTTCGATCAGATCTTTCACAGGGGCAAAGCTTCTCCGATGCAAAGGGGAAGGGCCGTACTTCCGCAAGGCCTGCAAATGTTCCTCCGTGGCGTACCCCATATTTTTGTCGAAATGATACATCGGATATTTTTTGCTGTATTCGATCATCATCCTGTCCCGGCAAACTTTGGCGACGATGGACGCCGCGGCGATGGATACGGAACGGGCGTCCCCCTTGATCAGTTTCGTTTGGGGAACCGGGACATCGATTTCCATCGCATCGATCAACAGATGATCCGGAAAAACGGACAATTGGGCGACGGCGTGAGCCATCGCTTTTTTCGCGGCGCGATAGATGTTCAGCCTGTCGATTTCCGGGGCGTGGACGATACCGATTCCGACGGCGACCGCTTCTTTTCTGATTTGTTCCTCGAAGATGTTTCGCATTTGCGGGGTCAATTTCTTCGAATCATTGATCCCGGGCAAATAAAAATCTTCCGGCAAAATCACCGCGCAGCCGACGACCGGACCGGCCAGCGGGCCCCTGCCCACTTCATCGATCCCGGCGATCATCTGAAATCCTTCCTGCCGGAGCTGTTTTTCAAAGACGCACATCTTCTCAAAAAGTTCCTTTTCTTTCAGCCGTTTCTCCTTCTCCCTCTTCCAGCGGGAAAGCAGCTGCCGCACGCCCTTCCGCTCATCCTCGGCGCACGCCAAAAGAAAAGGATCGTTTTCATCCTCGACGGATTGCAATTTCTCCCATATTTGTCGGATCGTTTCCCTTGCCAACGGCAAAACTCCTTTTTCCAATTATCGTGCTGTTATTTTATATATCGACCAAAATTCCTTGGCTGTCAATGGAAAAAAGGAACGGGACAACGGGACGGAAAGCCGGGGCGGCTTCCTTCGCGCGGCATCCGTTCCGGATAAGGGGACGGGTTTCCTTCGCAAAAAAGAAACGGTCTCATCCGCGACGAAATCCGGTCCGGACAGCGGGGCTTCCGGGTCGAAATTTTCTGCGGCGGGCAAACCAGCCGCGGCCGAAACCAATCACAAACGCTTCCGGGTCAAACCCTTCGGCGGCGTCCACCCGTCTGCCCCGCCCGCCGGCAACGCCGGCCGAAGACGGAAAAAGCCGGAAAACGGCGGTTCCGCTTTCCGGCTCAGGATGGCGGGAGGTCAAAGGTCAGCGGGCCCAATTTGTTCGAGCGGACATCCCGGACGATGACCTCGGCAGTCTTATCGTAATCGATCTGCCCGCCCGCCATCAGGCAGCCCCTTTTCTTCCCGATTTCATCGAACACCCGTTGCAAATCATCCGGCACCTGTTCCAGCTTGTACCGGTCGGCCAGCCGGGCCGGATATTCCTTCCGCAAAAAGTTGATGGCATAGGCGGCGATATCCTGCAAATTCAAGACCGAATCCTTGATCGCTCCCGTCAAAGCCAGCTTGTACCCGGCCTCCGGATCGTCAAATTTCGGCCAAAGGATCCCCGGGGTATCCAAAAGTTCCAAAGCCGGGCCGACTTTGATCCATTGCTGGCTTTTCGTCACGCCTGGAACGTTTCCGGTCTTGGCCGCGTTTCGCCCCGCCAGCCGGTTGATCAGGGTGGATTTTCCCGAATTCGGGATCCCCAAAACCATGCCGCGGACGGGACGGGGGCGGAGGCCTTTCGCACGCATTTTGGCAAATTTGTCCTCAACCAGCTTTTTCGACAAGGATGGGATTTCGGCAATTCCCCGGCCGGTTTGGGAATTGATGGCGAGGGCGGTCATGTTCCGGCTCCGGAAATAATCGAGCCACCGCTCCGTTTTATCCGGATCCGCCAAGTCGGCTTTGTTCAACAAAAGAATCCGGGGCTTTTCCCGGACGATTTCGTCGATCAGGGGATTTCTGGATGATAACGGAACGCGCGCATCGAGCAGTTCGTAAACCACATCCACCAGTTTCAGCTTTTCCGTAACTTCCCTTTTCGCCTTCGCCATATGGCCGGGAAACCATTGGATCGTCGACATGTCTTCCTCCTCAATGAATGATGCGGAAATCTTCCAAAGGCCAATAGATCAGGTTCGCTTTTCCGATGACGCTGTCGATGGGGATCGGTCCGATATGACGGCTGTCCTTGCTGTAACGGCGGTTGTCGCCCATCACAAAGATATGCCCTTCCGGCACGGTCACCGAAAAGGGTTCCGTCAGCGTCCCGCCCACGATGGATTTTTTATATTGATCCAAATAAGGTTCATCATATTTTTTTCCGTTAATATATAAAGTGTCGTTTTTGTATTCGATATGATCCCCCGGCAGACCGATGACCCTTTTGATATAATCCTTCTTTTCCGGGGCGTGAAAAACGACAATGTCAAACCGTTTCGGCTCCCCGATCAGGTAGGAGATCCGGTTGACGATCATCCGGTCCCTGTTTTCCAGCGTCGGCATCATCGAATAACCGTCGACGATGATGGGCGTGAACAGGAAATATCGGATGCAGCCTGCCAGGATAAAAGCGACGACGATGATCTTCAGCCATTCCCACAAATCGCTTTTCCTTTTCTTCATCTTCGGCCTCCAAGAGTTCAGCTTCTTTTCTATTTATTTTATTGTACATAAGCCGGCGGACATTTCGCAATAATCTTGACACGGGGAAAAAAGCCGAAACCTTTTTGATGAACGAAAAGGGAGCCTGATTCCAGCTCCCCCGTAAAGATTTACAGAATTTCTTTTATGCGTGCAGCTTTGCCGCGAAGGTTGCGCAAGTAATAAAGCTTCGCACGGCGCACTTTTCCGCGGCGGACGACTTCAAGCTTGGCAATTTTCGGCGAATGCAGCGGGAAGGTCCGTTCCACACCGACGCCGTAAGAAATTTTCCTTACCGTGAAGGTTTCGCTGATTCCTCCGCCCCTCCGTTTGATGACGACGCCTTCAAACACTTGGATACGTTCGCGGTTCCCTTCCGTGACTTTCACGTGGACGCGTACCGTATCGCCGGGACGGAATGCGGGCAAATCGGTGCGAAGCTGTTCCTTCGTGATTTCCTGAATCAAATGATGCATGCTTTACCACTCCTTCCGACAGATGTTCATGCGGCAAAAACAGCGGCAGCGGAACATCGTGATCCGGTAAAGGCGATCTTTACCACAACGGTTATCATAGCATAATTCCTATCGGCAATGCAAGTCAAGTTTTGCCTTCTTTTTCCCATTCCCCGATCCATTTTTTTTCTTCGTCGGTCAAAGGATAATCTTTCAAAAGATCCGGACGGCGCAAAAACGTCCGCTTGAGCGCTTCCTTTTTCCGCCATTCCTCGATCTTTTTGTGGTTGCCGGACAAAAGCACTTCCGGGACTTTCATGCCGCGGAAATCTGCCGGGCGGGTATAGTGGGGGTGTTCCAGGAGGCCGGTGGAAAAGGATTCCTCGACATGGGACGCTTCGTTTCCCAAAACCCCGGGCAGGAGCCGGACGACGCTGTCGATGATCACCATCGCCGCCAGCTCCCCCCCGGTCAGTACGTAGTCGCCGATGGAGATTTCGTCGGTTGCCAAATGGCGGATCCGTTCATCAAACCCTTCATAATGGCCGCAGATGAGGATCAAATGCTCTTCCTTGGCCAGTTCCTCCGCCTTTTTTTGCGTGTAGGGCTCCCCTTGCGGGCATAAAAGGATCACCCTCCGCCTTTCCGCGGAGACTTTGTTTGTGATATCCGCCACCGCATCGTAGATCGGCTGCGGCTTCAGCACCATTCCCGCCCCTCCGCCGTAAGGATAGTCGTCCACCGTCCGGTGTTTGTCGTCGGAATACTCGCGGAAATTGACGAGATGGTATTCCACCGCTTTTCTTTCCCTTGCCCTTTCCAGGATGGACGTTCCGAGGACGTTGGGGAACATTTCCGGAAACAGGGTCAAAACGTCGATCCTCATCATGGCAGCAGCCCTTCCATCGGTTCGATCCATATCTTTTTATCCTTTACGTCGACCTTCTTGACCACATCCCCGATATAGGGAATGTATATCTTTTCTCCCCCTTCCCCGTCAACCACCCACACGTCGTTGGCGCCCGGCGTCAAAATTTCTTTTACCTTTCCGATCTCTTTCCCGTCCATCGTATAAACGGAACAGCCGATGATCTCAAAAAAATAATACTCGCCTTCGTCCAATTCGTCCAAGGCGCTTTCCGGAATCTTCAGCATCCCGCCTTTGAATTTTTCCACGTCCTGAATCGAATCATATCCTTCAAAACGCAGCAAATCAAAGTTTTTGTGGACCCGCCAGCTTTTCACCGTCAAGGGGACGGGTTCGGATTCCTTCGGCAAAAACAGATACAGCCGGTTTCCCTTCCGGTACCTTTGCTCGGGAAAATCGGTGCGGGATATGACGCGGACTTCCCCGCGAATGCCGTGGGTATTGACGATTTTTCCGACGTTCAGCCAGCGCTCCATGCGATCATCCCTCCCTGATCTCCACGATGATCCCGTCTTTTATGACAATCGATTTTCCGTTCACGATTTTATCCCACGAATCGCCGACTCCAATTTCGGCGACCGCTTCCAACTCCCCGTCCTTGATCTCGCTCCCGATCGGCAATTGTTCCAGCTGTTCCAGCTGGTATTCCAGCCATTTGATCTTTTCTTCCCGGGATTTGATTTCCCGTTCGAAATAAAATCTGACATCGCTGACGGCGAATTTTTTGGTTTTCTCCATCTTTTTCATTTCAAATTGGAGCTGCCCGCATTCTTTTTCCAATTGCCGCTTCCGGGAGAGGAACTGTTCCTTCAAGGCTTTTTTGCTGTTTTCCGTCAATACTTGAAAGACCTGGACCCTTTGGATGATCTTCATCTTTCATCCCCTCAATCTTTCCTTACTATACAATATTCGGGAAAAAAATTGCAAACCCCGCCGCCCGCTCCCGGACGGTTTTCCGGGCCTCCCGGCGGCTTTCCCCCGCGGGATGACGGCAGCGGTTCGGAGAAGGGTAAAATAAAAAGAGGGGGCACCCCTCTTTTTCATTGAATGTCCAAATAGGTCTTCTTTTTTTCCGTCGCTGCAGCGTGGGCATAGACAACCGTCCGAATCGCTTTGGCCATCCGTCCGTTCTTCCCGATCACCTTCCCGAGATCGTCGGGATGGACGGACAGTTTGTAGACGATGCGGTCGCGTTCCTCCGCAACGTCGACGCGCACTTCATCGGGGAAATCGACCAACGGCTTGACGATGGCTTCAATCAGCTTTTTCATGGCCATCCTTTTTTCCGTATTTTTCATTGTGGAATTTTTCCAAAATCCCTTTTTTCGACAAAAGGCTGCGGACCGTGTCCGACGGTTTCGCCCCGTTTCTCAGCCATTTCAAGGCCAATTCTTCATTGATTTCCACTTGGGCCGGTTCCGTCAACGGATTGTAAGTCCCGATCATTTCGATAAACCGGCCGTCCCGGGGAGAACGGGAATCTGCGACAACGATCCGGTAAAAGGGGGATTTTTTCGCGCCCATGCGTTTTAAACGGATTTTTACTGCCATGTTATGTTACACCTCCGAATAGTTTTACACAAAATAGTATCTTAGCAGGAATTTTGAAGATTGTAAAGGTATTTTTCTTAACAGTTTCGCAATGCCGGCTAAAAGGGAAAGGAAAAGGGAAAGCCGCCTTTTTTCTTGCCCTTTTGCATATTGGACAATTGCTTCATCATTTTTTTCATTTCGTCGAATTGTTTCAAAAGGCGGTTGACTTCCTGAACCGGCCGGCCGCTTCCTTTGGCGATCCGCTTCCTCCGGCTGGAATTGATGATCTCCGGGTTTTCCCTTTCTTCCGGCGTCATCGATTGAATGATCGCTTCCACATGTTTCAGCTGCTTTTCGCTGATTTCCAAATTGTCCAGCCCTTTGATCCTGCCCGCGCCCGGAAGCATTTTCAGCAATTCCTGGAGGGGCCCCATCTTCCGGACCTGGTTCAACTGCTCGAGAAAATCGTTCAGGGTGAAGGACATCGTCCGCATCTTTTTTTCCAATTCTTTGGCCTTCTCTTCGTCCACGGCGGCCTGCGCCTTTTCGATCAAGGTCAGCACGTCGCCCATGCCGAGGATGCGGGAGGCCATCCTTTCCGGATGGAACGGTTCGAGGGCGTCCAGTTTCTCGCCCATGCCGACAAATTTGATCGGCTTGTTTGTCACCGCTCGGATCGACAGGGCGGCCCCGCCGCGGGTATCGCCGTCCAATTTCGTTAAGACGACACCGGTAATCCCCAACTGCCCGCTGAACCGTTCGGCCACGTTAACCGCGTCCTGTCCGGTCATCGCATCGACGACCAGCAAAATCTCGTCCGGGTTCACCGCTTCCTTCATGTTTTTCAATTCGTCCATCAGCCGCTCATCGACATGAAGCCGTCCAGCCGTATCGATGATCACGGTGTCGTAATGCTCTTCTGCGGCCTTTTTCAAGGCTTGTTTGGCGATCTCCACCGGATCGGCATTTTCCTCGGAGGAATAAACCGGAACGCCGAGCTGCTTGCCGAGGGTTTGCAGCTGGCTGACCGCCGCGGGACGATAAATATCCGCCGCGACCAAAAGGGGGGTGCGGTTGTATTTTTTCCGCAACAAATTCGCAAGCTTTCCGGACGTGGTCGTTTTTCCGGCGCCCTGCAAACCGACCATCATGATGACGGTGGGAGGTTTGTCGGATACGGCCAGTTTTTCCGCTTCGCCGCCCATCAACGCCGTCAATTCTTCCTTCACGACTTTAATGACCTGCTGCCCCGGGGTCAGGCTTTTCATGACTTCCTGTCCGACCGCCCGCTCGCTTACCCGCTGGATAAAGTCCTTGACCACCTTCAAGTTGACGTCGGCGTAAAGGAGGGCGAGCCGGACTTCCCGCATCATCGCCTTTACGTCCGCCTCGGTGACTTTCCCCTTTCCCCGGATCTTCTGCAATGTGCTTTGCAGCCGTTCGGCCAATCCTTCAAAAGCCATCGGGTGTCCTCCTATTCCATATTTTCCAGCTGCTCGACCAACCGTTCGATTTCCTTTTTGCTTTCCGCAAGATTTTCCCGCTGCAGCAAATCTTTGATATGGCGGATCAGTTTTTTCCGTTCCCGGAATTTGGCGAACAGCTGAAGTTTTTCCTCATACTGTTCGAGGACGGCTTCCGTCCGTTTGATGTTGTCGTACACCGCCTGCCTGCTGACGGAATATTGTTCGGCGATCTCCCCCAGGGAGAGGTCGTCGATGTAATACAGGGACATGTATTTTTTTTGTTTCGGAGTGAGGAGCGACTGGTAAAAATCAAAAAGAAAATTCATCCTGGTCGTTTTTTCCAACATCTTTGCCCCTCCCCTGTTAAGTGAAAATCCTTTACAAAACAATAGTACATAGGATTTCCGGGAATGTCAAGGCGGATGGGCGGGGAAAAAGGCGTCGGCATCACTTGTTTTCCGATGCGGCGGAGCGGCGGGGCCGGCGGCGGATCCTCCTTCCGGGCATCCTTTTCGGCGGCGAAAACCGCTTGCGCCGAAGGGGGCGAAAGATAGTCCGGCCCCGTTCCGACTTTTCCCGGGATAAATAACCCGGGGGAAGAAACCGCAAAGGCTTGCCTGCGAAAAAAACAGGGGGAAGGATCCGCATTGCCGCAAAGACAAGCTTTTGTTATGCGGCTTGCCCATGAAAAAACAGGGAAAGGATCCCTTCCCTGTTTTTCGGCGCCGGTCCGGCCGGCACAAGGGTGATTCCGTATGGCTTCACGAAGCTTTGTCGGAAAACGTTTATGAAAGCCAAAGCCGATTCTTAGCTGCTTGTCCTTTTCGTTGACGATTTTTGTCGGAAAACGTTTATCAAAGCCAAAGCCCGGAAAGGCGCGGGCGTCATTCCGTCAGCCCTTCGAACAGCCCGTAAACGAATTTTTCCGGATCGAAAACTTCCAGATCATCCATCTTTTCGCCCAAGCCGACAAATTTGACCGGGATGTTCAATTCCTTCCGGATGGAGAGGACAATTCCCCCTTTTGCCGTTCCGTCCAGCTTCGTCAATACGATGCCGGTCACCCCGGCCGCTTCCTTAAATTGCTTCGCCTGGACCAAGGCGTTCTGGCCCGTCGTCGCGTCCAGCACGAGCAAGACCTCATGGGGGGCGCCGGGAACCTGCCGCTCGATGACCCGTTTCACCTTTTCCAATTCCTTCATCAGATTGGCTTTATTTTGCAGACGCCCGGCGGTATCGCACAATAATATGTCCGCGTTGCGGGAACGGGCCGCCTGAAGGGCGTCGTAGACGACCGCCGCGGGGTCGGAGCCTTCCTTCTGCTTGATGACCTCGGCGCCGACCCGCCGTCCCCAAACCTCCAGCTGTTCGATCGCCCCTGCCCGGAAGGTATCGCCGGCAGCCAGCAAAACCTTCTTGCCGTCCCGGATGAACCGGTGGGCCAGCTTGCCGATCGTCGTCGTTTTCCCGACCCCGTTGACGCCGACAAAGAGGATGACCGTCGGCCCCTTTTCCTGGATGTTCAAGCCGTTCTGCCCGCCGCCGGCATTGTAAATGTCGACGAGCTTTTCCGTGATCACGTCTTTCACGTCCGCGGGATCTTTTATGTTTCTCCTTTTCACTTCCATTTTCAGTTCGTCGACGAGCTCGAGGACCGTGTCGAAGCCCACGTCGGCCTGGATGAGGACCTCTTCCAGTTCTTCGAAAAATTCCTCGTCCACTTTCCGGTATTTGGCGACCTTCCCGGCAAAGTTTTGCCGGGTTTTCGCCAATCCTTCCTTAAATTTTTCCGCGACTGCGTCTTTCTGTTGGGTGAATTTTTCCTTCAGCTGTTCAAAAAAACCCATGGATACCTGCACTCCTTTTTTCCGTTGCTATACGAAGTTCTCCTGTTCCTCCAGACGGACGGAAACGAGTTTGGACACCCCGGATTCCTGCATCGTGATGCCGTATAATGCGTCCGCCTCCTCCATCGTCCCTTTCCTGTGGGTGATCACGATGAACTGGGTATCCTCGGCAAACTTTTTTAAATAGCGGCTGAACCGGTAGACGTTCGCCTCGTCCAGCGCCGCTTCCACTTCATCGAAAACGCAGAAGGGAACGGGGCGCACCTTCAAGATGGAAAACAGGAGGGCGATGGCCGTCAATGCCCGTTCGCCGCCGGACAGCAGGGAGAGGTTTTGCAGTTTTTTCCCCGGAGGCTGGGCGACGATTTCCACGCCGGTATTGAGCAGATCGTCCGGGTCGGTCAGCTTCAGTTCGGCATACCCGCCGGAAAACAGATTTCTGAAGACGGACGTGAATTCCCCGGAGACGGCCTCGAAGGTTTCCTTGAAACGTTTGATCATTTCCTGGTCCATTTCCTCGATCACTTGAAACAGGGTGTCTTTCGCCTCCAAAAGATCGTCCCGCTGGTCCCGCAAAAAGGTATACCGTTCATGGATGCGCTCGTATTCTTCGATCGCCCCCAAATTGACCGTGCCCAGCTCGTCGATGGAACGCTTGATCAATTTCGCTTTTTTCCGCGCCTCATCCGGGGCCTCCGGCAGCGGATATTGTTCCTTCGCGGCTTCAAAGGTGAGAAAATATTCCTCCGACAGCTTCCGCAGCAGGTTGTCCAGTTCCGCGTCGAGGCGGCCCAGTTTGACTTCTTCTTCCTTCAGCCGGTCGGCCGCGGTTTTGTGGAGCCTTTTCCATTCCTTGACATCCCTCTCCATCTCTTCAAGCATTTGCTGCTGCCGGTTCCTTTCCTGTCTCCGCTCAGCGATCCGGTCAAGGATGGAATTTTTTTCCTTTTGTTTTTCTTCGGCCAACCGGGCCAGTTCCGCCTCCGATTTTTCATCCTCTTCCCTTTCGCGGATCATCTCTTCCAGCCGTTTTTCCTGCTCCGCTTTATCTTCTTCCGTTTCCTTCAATCCGAGCTCCGCCGATTCGGATCGCGCTTTGATGTGGCGGATTTGTTCCTCCAATTTGGCGATTTGAATGTTCAGCGCCTGGATTTCCTCCGTCAGGGAATCCTTTTGGGATTGGTCGACGGATTTTTTCTCCGACAAGGCTTTTACCGCCAAATCGATTTCCTCCGCCTCGGCCCGGATCCGTTCCAGCCTGCCGGCGTTTTCCTTCATTTTTCCGGCAATTCGTTCCTTTTCCTGAAGGAACGACGCCTCTTCCGCCGCGAAAATTTGAAGCCTGTCCTCCAAGTTTTTCCGCCGCCATTCGATCTCCTTCAGCGCTTCCCTGACCCGCTCTTCTTCCTTCTTCAATCCTTCTTCCGTTTCCTTTGCCTTTTGCAGGTTTTCTTTCAACCGGCCGATTTTCCCTTTCGTCTCGTCAAGGAGCCGCCGCTTTTTGCGGCCTTCCTCCTCCCGGCGGGCAATTTCCGCTTCCAGCGTTTCCATCTCCCGCTTCCGGGACAGCAACGAGGAGGCGTTTTTTTTCACCGCCCCGCCCGTCATCGAGCCGCCGGGATTGACCACATCCCCGTCAAGGGTGACGATCCGGTACCGGTACCCGGAGGCCCTGGCGATCTCGTTGGCCCCGGGCAAGTGGCGGCTGATGATGACCGTGCCGAGCAAGTACTCCATAATGTTCCGGTGCTTTTCCTGAAAGGAGACGAGTTCGCTGGCGATGCCGACGAAGGCTTCGTTTTCCGCCAAATGGCGCCGTTGCTCCGGGGGGATCGTTCGTCCTTTGATGACCGACATGGGCAAAAAGGTGGCGCGGCCGGAGGAATGTTTCTTTAAGTAGTTGATCGCCGTCCGGGCGCATTCCTCGTCGCGGACGACGATATGCTGCAGGCTGGAGGACAAGGCGGTTTCAACGGCAAGCTCGTAGGGTTTTTCCACCCGGATCAATTGGGCCACCGCCCCTTCGATCCCGGGCAGCTTCTTTCCCGCTTTCAGGATTTCCTTCGCCCCTTGATGGAAGCCGGCCAAATCCTCCTCCATTTCCTGCAAAATTTCTTTTCTCGACTTCAGCTGGTGGACTTCCTGGGCGATCTTCCGCAACGCTTCTTCCAGCACTTCCCCTTCCCGGAGGAAACGCTGCAGTTCCTGTTCCTCCTTTTGGAGGCGTTCCCGTTCCGCTTCCGCCCTTTCGGCAAGGATCCCCCGCTTTCTTTCCAGTTCCTCCCCTTCGGCGGCGAGCAGGTCCCGGTCATGGAGGACCCTTTCCTTCTCTTCTTTTTGTTTTTCATACTGGGATTCGAGTCTTTCGAGCTGCTGGGCGAGCAGGCGCTGTTCGTTTTTCAGCGCCGCCTCCCGGTTCAAGAGATCGATGTAGTCGGATTTTAACGATTCAATCTTTTCTTCCACATCTTCCGAAAGAAATTCCAGCTTCTCCCGCTTTTCCTTAAGAAGCCGGCGTTTTTCCGCCAGCTGCCCTTCCAGTTCGGCCAGTTGGGCGGAGAGGGTCTCCCTTTCCTTTTTCAGCGATTCCAATCTTGCCCGGCTTTCGTCCAAAGCCTGTTCCAAGGCCTTCCGGTTCTCGGCGAAATTCTTCTTCCGCTCCTTTAAAACCTCTCTCCTTCCTTCAATTTTTTCCAGTTCTTCGCTCGCCGAAAGCAATTTTTGCTGAAGCTCATCCACCGACCGGTCGGCAGCCCGCATGGCATCCCGGATCCGTTCGATCTCCGCTTCCTTCTTTTGCACTTGGACGGACAATTCCAGCTCTTCATCCTGCAGCGAACGGATCTTCTCCTTTAAAGCGTTCCATTCGCCGGACAGCTGTTCAATGTCGTGGGCGAGGAGGGCCACCTCGTAACGCTCGAGTTCCTTTTTCAAATCGAGATATTCCTTCGCCACGGATGCCTGCTTCTTGAGCGGTTCGAGCTGGCCTTCCAGTTCGTGCAAGATATCGCGCACCCGGTTCAAATTTTCTTCCGTCTCCGCCAATTTCGCTTCGGCCTTCATTTTCCTCGTTTTATATTTCAGGACCCCGGCAGCCTCTTCGAAGATCGTCCGCCGCTCCTCCGGCTTGCTGTTCAAAATTTCGTCCACCTTTCCCTGGCCGATGATGGAAAAGGCTTCCCTCCCCATGCCGGAGTCCATCATCAAGTCGACGATATCCTTCAGCCGGCAAGGCTGCTTATTGATGAAGAATTCACTTTCGCCGGAACGGTACACCCTTCTTGTAATCATGACCTCATTATAATCGACGGGCAAAAAATGGTCCCCGTTGTCCAAGATCAGCGAAACCTCGGCGAAATTCAACGGCTTCCTGTTGGCGCTCCCGGCAAAGATGATGTCCTCCATTTTTCCGCCCCGCAGCGATTTGACCGACTGCTCCCCCAATACCCAGCGGATGGCATCGGTAATATTGCTTTTTCCGCTGCCGTTCGGACCGACAACCGCCGTGATCCCCTTGTCGAATTCGATGGCGACCCGGTCCGCGAATGACTTGAATCCTGCGATTTCCAATCTCTTGAGAAACATTTCGTTCCTCCCGCCTCAAATCTGTTTTTCCGCCTTGATCGCATCGATGGCGATCCTGGCGGCGTGCTGTTCCGCTTCCTTCTTGGATTTCCCCTTTCCGACGCCCAAACTTTTCCCGTTGAGCAAAACTTGGGCGACGAATTCCCGATTGTGGGCGGGTCCGTTTTCTTCCAATATTTCGTAATCGATGGTCCCGATTCCTTCCCGCTGAACGATTTCCTGGAGCAGGCTTTTATAATCCATCATATGAGAAAAAGCACCTTGCTTGACTTTTGGAAAAACGGTCCGCTCCAAAAACCTTTGGACCGCTTCCAAACCTTGGTCCAAAAACAGGGCGCCGATGAAGGCCTCGAAGGCATCCGCCAACAGGGCCGGCCTTTCCCTGCCCCCCGTCAGTTCCTCCCCTTTGCCCAAAAGAATATATTCGCCGAAGTTCAATTCCTGGGCGAAGGAAACGAGGGAGGGCTCGCAAACGATCGCCGCCCGCAATTTTGTCATCTCCCCTTCCGCCATCATCGGATAGGTGAGATACAAGAAATGGGAAACGGTCAATTCCAGGACCGCGTCGCCCAAAAACTCCAGGCGTTCGTTGTCGTCCTGGAAATTTTTCCGATGCTCATTCACATAGGATGAATGGGTGAAGGCCTGTTTTAAGAGGGATTCGTCGTGAAAAAAAACGCCGATCTCCCTTTGGAATTTTTTGAACTGCTGATCCAATTGTTTCTTTACCGCCATTTTCCTGTTCCTGTTCATGGAATGTTCACGCACCTCTAGTGTTATTGCAAACCGGCTCGGGCTCCCCTTCGGCAGCCCTTCCGGTCCTTTATCGGCCATTACAAGTCAAGTTTAGACGAAAACGGGGGAAATGGCAAAGCGTTTATGATAGGACGGCTCTCCTATTTGGCCGCGGGGTTCCGGTTCAGCGGTCCGGGAGATCTTTTTCCGATGCGGAAAGGATCCCGGACCGGAAACCGGCGCATGCCGCTTCCCGAAATCGGAATCCTTTGTCCGGGCAAAAAACCCTCTTCTTCGTCTCAGACATAGAAGGAACCTTCCAGAAAAACAAGACTTTCTTTCGAACGGAAAGAAAAAGAGGATGACGTTTCCCGCCAACCTCTTTTCCGGATGCGGCTTTCCACCGTTTTTCGCGCCGCCATTATAATTTGCTTTTTATGTACTCGACAGCATCTCCGACGGTGACGATCTTTTCCGAATCTTCGTCGGACACGGTAATCCCGAATTCATCTTCCATTTCCATGACCAATTCCACCACGTCCAGGGAATCGGCCCCCAGATCATCTTTAAACGTGGCCTCAGGCGTTACCTGGGACTCCTCGACACCCAAACGGTCGACGATGATTTTTTTCACTCTTTCCAAGATATCATCCATTCCGTTCACCTCCCTTCCAAGGTCCAACGTTAATATATCACTTGCCCAAAGGGCATGGCAAATCCCTTTTCACCATTTTCTTGCACGTTCTCACATATACATGCCGCCGTTGACATGGATCGTCTGGCCGGTGATGTAAGCGGCGTCGTCCGACGCCAAAAAGAGGACCGTTTTGGCCACGTCCTTCGTTTCGCCGAAGCGGGCGAGGGGAATTTGTTTGAGCATCTCCTCCCGCACCTCTTCCGGCAATCTGTCGGTCATGTCCGTTTGAATGAATCCCGGCGCGACGGCGTTCACCGTTATGCCCCGGGCGGCCAATTCCAAGGCGGACGCCTTCGTCAAACCGATCAGCCCGGCCTTCGCCGACACGTAATTGGCTTGGCCGACGTTCCCTCTTTCGCCGACGATGGAAGAGATGTTGATGATCCTGCCGTACCGCTGCTTCATCATCTGCCTCGCCGCCTGTTTCGTGCAGAGGAAGGCGCCCTTCAAATTCGTTTCGATGACTTCATCCCAATCCTCTTCCTTCATCCGGAGGACCAGGGTGTCCCGGGTAATCCCCGCGTTGTTGACGAGGATGTGGAGGCTGCCGAAGCGGCCGATCACGTCTTTAAACATGGCTTCCACGTCGCCGGGATTTTTCACATCGGCCTGCACGGCGAAAGCCTTCCGTCCCATTGCCTCGATCTCCCGGCAGACCTCTTCCGCCAGATCCCGGCTGCCCGCGTAATTCACGGCCACATCCGCCCCGTTTCGGGCCAGCTCCAGGGCGATTTCCCGGCCGATCCCGCGGGAAGCCCCGGTCACTAGGGCCGTCTTTCCCAAAAGCTTCATTCCTCATTTCCCTCCCATTGCTCCAAAACCGTCCGGAAGCTTTCCTCGTCATGAATGGAGACGGCCTTTGCGGAGCGGTCAATCTTCTTTACCAAACCGGTAAGCACTTTCCCCGGACCGATCTCCACGAACGTATCGACGCCCAACCCGATGAGGGTCCGGATGGAATCTTCCCACAAAACCGGAGAATAGAGCTGTTCGATCAAGGATTTGCGGATTTGTTCCCCGTCCCGCACGGGCTTTGCCGTCACGTTGGCGATGACGGGGATCTCCGCATCCCGGAGGGGGAAACCGGCCAAAAATCCGGCGAACTTCTCCGCCGCCGGTTTCATCAGCGAAGAGTGGAACGGGCCGCTCACTTCCAAAAAGACCGCCCGTTTGGCGCCTTCCGCCTTCGCCCTTTCCGCCGCCTTCTTCACCGCGGGCGTCTTTCCCGAAATGACGATTTGCCCGGGGCAATTGATGTTGGCCAGCTCGACCGGCTCCTCCGGAGTGCTGGCCGCCTTGACGACTTTCTCAAGCTTTTCCCGGTCCATGCCCAGGATGGCGGCCATCGTGCCCTGGCCGCTCGGAACGGCCTCTTCCATCAGCCGGCCCCGCTCCCGGACGATTTTTACCGCATCGGGAAAGGAGAGGGCCCCGGCGGCGACAAGGGCCGTATATTCCCCCAAACTGTGCCCAGCCACATAGTCCGCTTTCAGCCCCGCTTCCTTCACCTTGGCAAAAAAAGCGAAACTTGTCGTCAAGATCGCCGGCTGGGCGTTGACGGTTTCCGTCAACGTTTCCTGCGGCCCTGCAAAGATCAGATCGGACAAGGGAAAACCCAGCACCTCATCGGCGGTGCGGAAGATGTCCGCGACGTCCCGGTCCTTTTCCGCAAATCCTTTGCCCATTCCTACCGTCTGCGAGCCTTGACCTGGAAATAAAAACGCGACTTTCCCCATCGAATTCCCCTTTTCCCGATATTTTCTAGAACCTTTCCTGAACCAACATTTTTTCGATCGTTTCCGTGACCCGCCTTTCTGCCATTTCCCGGGCCTGGCGGATCGCATGAAAGATGGCGTGGTCATTCGACGAGCCGTGGGCTTTGACGACCGGCGCCTTCAGCCCGAACAGGCCGGCCCCGCCGTATTCGGTGTAATCCATCTTGCTTTTTAGTTTCAGCAAATCGTTCTTCAAAAAGCCGGCCGCGATTTTCGTCTTGACGCTCCCCGTCAAGACGTCTTTGAGCATTTGAAACAGGGCGTAGGCCGTTCCTTCCATCGTTTTCAAGACCATGTTTCCCGTAAAACCGTCGGCGACGACGACATCGGCGGCGCCGGCCAGCAGATCCCGCGCTTCGACGTTTCCGATAAAGTGGAGATCCGCTTCCGACAGCAGCTCATAGGCTTTGCGCGCCAGTTCATTCCCCTTCTTCGGCTCCGTGCCGATGTTCAGCAGCCCGACCCGGGGTTTTTCAATCTTGTTCACCTTTTCGGCATAGACGGAACCCATGTAGGCGTACTGCAAAAGATGGGAAGGTTTTGCGTCCGCGTTCGCTCCCACATCCAAAAGCAGGAACCCTTTTCCGTCAAGGGTCGGAAGCATCGGCGCAAGAGCCGGCCGTTCGATGCCCCTGATCCTGCCGACGATGAAGATCCCCGCCGCCATCAGGGCCCCCGTATTTCCGGCGGATATGCAGGCGTCCGCCCGCCCTTCCTTCACTTCTTTGGCGGCCAGCACCATGGAGGCGGAGGGCTTGTGCCTGACCGCCCGCACCGGTTCCTCTTCCCCGGTGATGACTTCGGTGGTGTGCAGGATGCCGATCCGGCTGTTTTCTTTTAAAAACGGGGCGATTTTCGCCTCGTCGCCGACCAATGTCACCGACAGATCCCGGAAATGCTCAACCGCTTGGACCGCACCTTTGACGACGGCCTCGGGCGCGTGATCTCCTCCCATGGCATCAATGGCTATTCTCATTTTGACTCTCCTTCAGCGGTTTATTGGAACGGTACATGTAAAATTCGCCCGTAAAAACGAGTTTTTGATTGACGTAACTGTTCACTTCGACCAAGGTTCTCCCCTTTTCATCCATCCGATTGACCACTTTCGCCTTGGCGATGACCCGGTCCCCTTCTTTCACCGGATGGATGAAGCGGATATTCGCTTTGGCCGTCAGCGCCAATTCGTCGTCGATGACGGCAACCGCCAGGGAATTGGCTTGGGCGAACAAATGATGGCCGCGGGCGATGGAATTCCGTTTAAACACGTGATTTTTGGTGATCTCGAGAATGGATATGGCCCGCTCGTCCAGGTCGATATCGATGATCTCGCCGATCACTTCGTCGATCGGCAAGGAACGCACCTGTTCGGAAAAGTTTTTCTTGGCGACATCTTTGATCCTTTCCCGCAATTCCGGAATCGACAGCTCCAGGCGGTCCAGGCGGATCGTCTGGATGCTGACGGAAAATTTTTCGGCCAGTTCCTCATCGGTGACGAACGGGTTTTCTTCGATCGTTTCCTTCAAAAGCTGCTGCCTTTCTTTTTTTCGAAGCCTCATGGGGTACACCACGCAATTTATGGAAAAATTATGACTAGGTACTAACAGTAGTATAAATAAGCAAGAAAAAGAATGCAAGGAGATTCTTGCATTCAAAATATTCTTTCCTTTAGTCCAGTTTTTCTCCCTTCAACGCCTCCTCGCGTTCCAGCAGTTTCCGCAACGGCCCGTACTCTTCGCCGGTCCAAAAACGTTCCGATTCGACCATTTCTTTCGCGTCCTTCCGGGCGGCCTCAAGGGCGCGGTAATCCCGCACCATATCCGCCAGCTTAAATTCGGGAAGCCCGCTTTGTTTCGTTCCGAAAAAGTCTCCGGGCCCCCGCAGCTCCAAATCCTTTTCGCTCAATAAAAATCCGTCGGTCGTTTCCGTCATGATTTTCATCCGTTCTTTCCCCGTTTCCGATTTCGGGTCGGCAAGGAGGACGCAATAGGCCTGATCTCCGCCCCGCCCGACCCGCCCCCGCAATTGGTGGAGCTGGGCCAGCCCGAACCGTTCCGCATCATAGATCAGCATGAACGTCGCATTGGGGACGTTGACGCCCACTTCGACCACCGTCGTCGATACCAGGACCTGGATTTCGTTTCGGGCGAAGGCCCGCATCACCTTTTCCTTTTCGTCGGGAGAGAGCCGTCCGTGCATGAGCCCGACCCGGTACCGGGGATGGAAATGCCGGGAAAGGGAGGCGTGGACGTCGATGGCGTTCTGCACGTCCAGTTTGTCCGATTCTTCGATGAGTGGGCAGATCACGTAGGCCTGTCTCCCCTGTTCCAGCTCCTTTTCCATGAAGGCGAGGACCCTCGGCAACATTTGCGGTTTTACCCAGTAGGTTTTTACCGGCTTTCTGCCGGCGGGCAGTTCATCGAGCACGGAAACGTCCATGTCCCCGAAGGCGGTGATGGCCAAAGTCCGCGGAATGGGGGTCGCGGTCATGAACAGGGCATGGGGGTTTTCCCCCTTTTCCCGCAGGATCTTCCGCTGTTCGACGCCGAAGCGGTGCTGTTCATCGGTGATGACGAGGCCCAAACGGAAAAAATTCACCTCGTCCTGGATGAGGGCGTGGGTGCCGACCACCACGTCGATGCTTCCCTCCGCCAAATCCGTCAATATCCGCTCCCGCGCCTTTCCTTTGACCGAACTCGTTAACAGGGCGGTTTTCACGCCGAACGGGCGGAAATACCGTTCAAGGACTTCCGCATGCTGCTCGGCCAAAATCTCCGTCGGCACCATCAGGGCGCCCTGGTATCCTCCCAATACCGCGGCGTACAAACAAACGGCGGCCACGGCCGTCTTCCCGGATCCGACATCACCTTGGAGCAGGCGGTTCATCCGGTACGGGGAACGGATGTCGCGGAGGATTTCCCCGAGCGCCCTTTTTTGGGCGGCGGTCAGCGGGAAGGGGAGGGATTCGATAAACAATTTCAGTTTTTCCGGGTCAAACTCGATCGCCTTCGCCTCCGGGACTTCCCGGGCGGTCCTGCGGAGCAATTGGATTTTCAATTGGAACAGCAAGAGCTCTTCGTAAATGAAACGCCGCTTCGCCTGGCGGAGCAACTCCCCGTCCTTCGGGAAATGGAGGGCGTACAGAGCATTTTTTCTCGGAAGGAGCCGGTATTTTTTCAATAAGGGCTCCGGCAAGATTTCCTCGACGAGATGGCCGTATTGCTTCAGGGCATGAAAGATGAGCCGCCTTAAGTCCTTGACCGTCAAATCCCCTTTGACGGAATAGACCGGCTGAAGGAGGTTCTCCTGCTCGGTCCCTTCCAGGCGGTATTGGCTGGCGACGATTTGCATCCGGTACCTGTTCCATTTTCCGGACACGGCGATCCGCTGCGCCGGGCGGATTCTGTTTTTTAAATAGGGCTGGTTAAAAAAGACGACGGAAACCAGTTTCCCTTCCACGAGCATCTTGAAAGAAAGGCGGGACTTTCTCCCGGAATAATAGGCGACTTGCGGCTCGCTCTGGACGGTGCCCTCGAGGGTGATCTTTTCCCCGTGGCCGGCTTCTTCCGGATGCTTGCTGCGATAATCTTCATGGCGGAAGGGAAAATAAAACAATAAATCGCCGACGGTATGAATATTCAGTTCCGCGAGGCGACTGGCCGTCTCCTCGCCGATTCCTTGAATGGCCGTCACCGGCTTTTCCAGTTCATTCATTTTTTGCGGTGCCGAAAATCTTCGCTTCCAGCCTTCGACCGGTCGGCGTTGCCGCTAACCCTCCTTGTGCGGTTTCTTTCAAGGTTTGGGGCATCGCCTGCCCTACGCGGAACATGGCTTCAATGACTTCATCGCAAGGGATCCGGCTCTTCACGCCGGCAAGCGCCATGTCGGCCGCCACAATGGCGTTGGCTGCCCCCATGGCGTTCCGTTTCACGCAGGGAACCTCCACCAGCCCGGCGACCGGATCGCAGACCAGCCCGAGCATGTTTTTCAGCGTGATGGCCGTCGCCTCCGCGCATTGGCTCGGCGTTCCCCCGGCCATTTCCACGATGGCCGCCGCGGCCATGCCCGCAGCCGAGCCGACTTCCGCCTGGCACCCGCCGGTCGCCCCGGAAATGAAGGCGTTGTTGGCGATGACGTACCCGATCGCCCCGGCGGTAAATAAAAAGGCGACCATCTGCTCGCGGCTGGGATGCAATTTATTTTTGACGGCGAACAACGTCCCCGGCACGACCCCGGCGCTTCCGGCCGTCGGGGTCGCGCAGATGACGCCCATGGCCGCATTCACTTCATTGGTGGCGACGGCCTTGCTCACCGCGTCGAGCAAGATTTCGCCGGAAAGGAAATCCCCCTTCTCGATGTACGCCTGCAGGAGGACCGCATCCCCGCCCGTCAGGCCGGAACGGGAAGCCACTCCTTTCAGCCCGCGTTCCACCGCCTGTTCCATCACCTCAAGGTTCTTTTCCATCCGGGAAACGATTTCTTCCCGGCTTTTGCCGCTCATGAGCATCTCCTGTTCGATCATAATGTCGCTGATCTTCTTGTTTCGGCTTTCCGCCAGTTCGACAAGCTCCTTCACCGTCCGGAACAACATCGTTTTTCCTCCTGTCCCCTGAATTTGCCCATTTTCTCCTTCCCCTTTTTTATTCGTTGATTTTCGCCACATGCAAAATATTCGGCAGCTTTCGGATTTCATCCAAAATGGTTTCATCCACGTTCTGGTCCGTCTCGATCGTCATCAAGGCCGTCTTTCCCTTCTCCTTCCGGGACACCTGCATGTAACCGATATTGATCTCGTTTTTTGCCAGTACATGGGCCACGTTGGCGATGGCCCCGAACCGATCGTTGTTGATCACGATGATGGAAGGGTGCTCCCCGGTCAGCCTGATTTTAAATCCGTTGATTTCGTCGATTTCGATTTTTCCGCCGCCGATGGATACGCCGACGAGCTCCAGTTCTCCTTCTTCATCGCCGATATGGAGCCGGGCCGTATTCGGATGGTCGGGAACGCACGCTTCCTTGTGAAAATGGATCTCCAAGCCCTTTTCTGCGGCGATCTCCAAGGACCGCTTGATCCTTTCATCAAAGGTATCGAAATCGAGCAGCCCGCCGACGATGGCCACATCGGTCCCATGGCCCCGGTAAGTTTCGGCGAAGGACCCGTAAAAATAAATATGGGCCCATTTCGGTTCGCGGCCGAAGATGCTTCGCGCCGCCCGTCCGATCCTCGCCGCCCCCGCGGTATGGGAACTGGAGGGGCCGATCATGACCGGGCCGATAATGTCGAACACGCTCCGGTATTTCATCCCGCACAACTCCCCCGATTTTTTTCAAATACGCGCGTTATCGTCTTCTGCCATTACTATTATTATATTAAATATATGTTTCATTGGAAACTTTCTTTCCGGCGAGGGCATTGGTCAAGATTTCCCGGGCGGTTGTCGGACCGGCCTTGCAGGAGCCCCGCATCCCATTGCAATACCCATGCCTTCCAATGTATTTCCCTTCAATGACCTATTGCCCTCTCGGCTTGAATGAAACGCGGAGACCGCCGCGCCCCCTTGCCGGCATCGGATTCCTTGATGCGATATGCGGACAGCCTTCCTTTCCATTATGTCCTCCGGACGCTCCATTATCTTTCGCTTCGACATTTCACCCCCTATTTTTGCGAGAAATAAAATCCCTTCGAACGGAAAACTTTGCCGATTTCGATGCTTAAAAAGGGAATGCGGTGTAATTTTTTAGAAAAGGCGATTCCGGATTTGTTTCACCGACTCTGCCGTACCGGGTACGCCGCGAGGGTTCGGCAGCCGTCAAAAACGACGGGATGTCGGCGTCGGCTGTACGGGAAATTTTCCCGAAAAGCCCGGCATCCGATTTTTGGTCCTTGACGCCCGTTCATGGTCCGGACAGGAAACGCCCTCCCCTTCCCCCTTATTTTCTTGTTTTGCCATATTAACGGTTCAGTGCGGTATGGCGGCTTAATCCGTATTTCACCGGGTCCATTTTCCTTGGATTCGGGATATTTCTCAACAGCGGATCGATGAACCATTGGTTGGAAACGGGCAACATGGCCCATATACCCAAAGAATACACGATGGAACTGCCGAACATATATCCAAGGAATCCGCCCAGCAAGGCGCCAAGGGGGCCGGCCATGCTTACCGCGCCGGCAATGGCCGAAAACACCCTGCCGACCATTTCGACGGGCAATAATTCCTGCAACGTTGACACAAAAACGATATTCGTTACCCCCAGCGGGATTTGGGCCGCACCGAAACAGAACAACGATAAAACGGGGAGCCGCTCAATGAGGAGATCGCCCAAGCCGCCGACGAAAAAAGGAAACCGACAATGACTGACCGCCTGAGGGGATATTTTTTCATATGCGCCGCCATTAGAGTGCCTGCCATATTCCCCAAAGTCATGAAAGCCAAATAAGAGGAATAGAAAGACTCGCCTCCCCTGTGGACGGCGTATTCGGGCAACGCCCTCGATACGGAACCCAATACGAAATGGCTAAAGACCGATGCGAACAAAAACCGGGGATCGCCAAAGCCTTATTGGATGAGAAAAAAATAAAAATTTTCCGTTCCATCCATTCCGTCCGAAAACAATAAAAACGATCGCCCAAGAATTGAACGAAGAACCGTCCAGATTATACTACCATATCAAAAAGCTGGAAATCATCGGCCTGATTGAAGCGGTAAAGGAAGAGCAAGCGGGGAATATGAAGCAAAAATATTACTTGGCGAAGCAAATCGACGGCAGCCAATTCACGTAAATGGCTGAAGATATTTCCGAAGAGTCCGATTATGTAATTGGAAAACTCTATCAATTCGCCAATAAAGCCATATCCGCCCTGGACCGGGAACTGATCGAAGGAAGGGAAGATCATCGCGGGGAAGCCAGCGTCATCAATGTGGAACTAGCAAAATCCGATTGGAAAAAATTAAACCGGAAAATCACGGAGCTGATCAATGAGGCCGCCCGCAAGGCCGAAACCGGCCACGACGGCGAAAAAGTAAACCTTACCTATTTGATCATGAGTTATTTTGAACGATGAAACGGGCGGCGGGATCCCCATTTTCCGGCATAAACCGCGGCCGATGAAACCGCCGGCATCAGGACCCGGTTTCATCCCGCGGGCGTTTTGAACGACATGTTCTGGGATTCCGTGCCGGCAGTAGATCCGGTTCCCGGAAACCGGGATCCTTCGCCCGGAAAAGGACCGGCCCAGGCGGCCATGGTTCACCGCAAAAAAAGAAACGGCCAAACGTTTGGCGGCAACGTTGACCGTTTCCATGGAAACAAAAGACATGCAAATATTTGCCATAGGAAAAATCCTTCGGGGGGAAATTTCCTTTTCATTCACAAAATGCCTGTCCGGCCTCAACAACCCAAAACCCGTTTCATTCCATCATGAATTTGCGGATGCGGATCAAGCGGTAAATCGTTTGCAGATGGGTAAGCACGGCCAGGATGGCCAGTGCCGGCCCGATGAGATTGAAAAGGCCGCCGAGGAACACGAGGAAAAGCCTGCCGTCCCGGTTCATCGGGATGTAGTGGAAAAAGCCGTCATATTCCTCGGAAATATATTGTTTTCCCGTCAGGGCATGGAATTTTTCTTTCACCAGCATCGACATCGGCAGACCGGTGAGGGCCAAAGCGGAGATGGCCAAGGCATAGGGGCTGGAGGCTTCCGCAAACCAGGCGACGGCCATGCCCGCGATGATCAAGAAATCGGCATACCGGTCCAAGATGGAGTCGAAAAGCCCGCCGTAATTGCTCTTTTGAAATTTCAGCCGGGCGATTTCCCCGTCGACCCCGTCGACGATGGAAGAGATTTGCGCCAACAAACCGCCGGCGATCGGGCTTCCGAACGCAAAGGAAAGGGAAGAGCCGAGAGAAATGAGAAAGGAAAGGGCGGTAACCTGATTCGGGGTGATTCGGGTATAGGCCAGTTTTTTCGTCAGACGCAGGGAAAATTTCCGGTTGATGGTCCGGGAAATGAAGCCGTCCTTTGCGGGAATGAGCCCCGAAAGCAGCATCTTTTCCGCTTCCTTGAAACTCGGCGGATCATCCACGTCGATCCAGCGGCCGGAAACGAAGAACAGCTTCACTTTCCTTTCCCCGCAAAGGATGTTCACTCCGTCCGAGAGGGTGTGCTTCCCTGCGTTGATGGCTTCGGACAGGGCCCCCAACAGGGATTCGGAACCGACAAAGAGGCCGCAGTCGACCGCCTGAAATTCCTTTAATTGTTTTCCGAGCTCCAGGGCCCGGCCGCCTTCGGCGCGCACTTTCGTGCATTCTTCCAAATCGAAGACGTCATTCAGGCGGTTGTCCGCGGCGAGCAGGATTTCCCCTTCCTCCAATCGGTCCGCTTCCCGGATGAATTCCTTCACCAATTCCTCTTGGAAAAGGTGATCGGCCATCAACAAGAGAAACCGTTCCCCGGGGCGGCACAATTGGCGGAAGGCATGGACGGACACCCCGTTACCCTGCTCCCAATCGGCGTTATAAACGTAAGTGACCGAAACGCCCAACTGCGATCCGTCGCCCAAATATTCCTTGATTTCCTTGTCATATTTTCCGGTGATGATGACAAATTCCCGGATTCCCGCCTTGTTTAGCGTACGGATGTTCCGCTCGATCAGCGGGATGCCCAGCAAAGGAATAAGAGGTTTGGGCTCTTGGAAATGAGCCCGCATCCTCTTTCCTTCACCAGCGGCCAGGATAACTGCCCGCATTAACGTTCTCTCCTGCCGTCGATAAATTCCTGAACCATCTTTTTGGCTTCGGTATCGGTAACTTGAACAGGCGGGGATTTCATGGTGAAAGAAGAGATGGATGTGAGCGCGCCGCCGATTTTGCGGTCTAAGGCGAGTTTCATGGCGCGGATGGCGTCGATGATGGAACCGGCGCTGTTGGGAGAATCTTCGACGGACAATTTGGCTTCCACGTACAGCGGAACATTTCCGAACCCGCGGCCTTCCATGCGGATATAGGCGATCTTGTTGTCATTAAGCCACGGCACGAAGTCGCTCGGACCGATGTGGATGTTTTCTTTTTCCAGCTCGTTTTTCAATTCCGCTTGCACCGATTGGGTTTTCGATTTCTTTTTGGAAGCCAAACGGCTGTGGTTCAACATGTTCAAGAAGTCGGTGTTTCCGCCGAAGTTCAATTGATAGGTGCGTTCCAGTTTGATGCCGCGGTTTTCAAACAGCTTGGTCAGCGTGCGGTGCAGAATGGTGGCGCCCAATTGGCTCTTGATGTCGTCGCCGATGATCGGAATATTCTTTTCGCGGAATTTCTTCTCCCATTCCGGATCGGAAGCGATGAACACGGGAATGGCGTTAATGAAGCCGACGCCGGCTTTCAAGCATTCTTCCGCGTAAAATCTTACCGCTTTTTCCGAACCGACGGGCAAGTAGTTGATCAAGATTTCCGCTCCGCTTTCTTTTAACACTTTTGCCACATCAACGGGTTTAGCGTTGCTGACTCGGAAAGATTTGTCGCTGTTGTAATCGACCATATGTTCAGATACGCCGTCAAGGACGTGGCCCATTTGGACTACGACGGGATAATCCGGCAAGTCTTTGTAGAACACGGTCGTGCAGTTGGGGGCTGCGAAGATCGCGTCCCTCAATTTCTTGCCGACTTTTCTTTCGTCCACGTCAAAGGCCGCCACGACTTCAATGTCTCCCGGTTTGTAACCCCCGAAGTCGTAGCTCATCAAACCGATCGGATCGTTTCCCGTATGTTTGTAGTACTCGATCCCTTGGAGCAACGCGCTGGCACAGTTTCCTACACCCGCAATCGCAATTTTAATTTTTCCCATTCAAAATACCTCCTTTTTTAAAATTACGATTGGCCGCTTATGTAGGACGTGATGCTCCTCTTTTGTGACAAACTGAACATACTTTGCATGCAAATCTTTCGAGCCTCCGCTAAATCCCTCCTTTTCTGACGACTATGAAAATATCGCAGATTAGCACTTAACTTATAAAAGTGCTAATAAGCGACGTCTTTATTATATTATAATAATATTGTAGTGTCAACGATAAATTTTCTTTTTTTTGAGCGCCGGCGGGCCGTTCCTTCCGCAGGCGATCCCTTCCCTTTTCGGATCTTGATAAATAAAAAAGCCGCCGCTTCAAAAACGGCAGCTTTTCTTCTTATTCAACGGCAAAAATAAACGGATATAAAGGCTGCTTTCCGTTGTGGATTTCGATCTCCACATCGGGGTATTTTTCGCCGACGAAATTCTCCAATTGTTCCACTTGTTCGTCCGTCACCTGCTCGCCGGTCAGGATGGTCAGAATCTCGCTCTCCCCGTCCACCATTTTTTCGAGCAGCGCTTTGGCCGCTTCCAGCAGATCTTTATGGTTCACAACGATTTTTCCGTCGAGGATCCCCATGTAATCGTCTTTTTTGATGGAGATGCCGTCGATGGACGTGTCGCGGACGGCGAAGGTCACCTGTCCGGATTTCACTTTATTTGCGGCCTCGTTCATCGCCTTCTTATTCCATTCCGCATCCTTCGCGGGGTTGAATGCCAAAAGGGCGGCCAATCCTTGGGGGACCGTTTTCGTCGGGATCACGATTGCCTGCTGTTCAAAAAGGGATGCGGCCTGCTCGGCGGCGAGAATGATGTTCTTGTTGTTGGGCAAGATGAATACGGTTTTGGCATTCACCCGTTCCACGGCCTTCGCGATATCCTCCGTGCTCGGATTCATCGTCTGCCCGCCTTCGATGACCTCCTGGGCCCCGATGCTCAAAAACAGATCGCGGATGCCGCTTCCCATGGAAACGGTCACGATGCCGTATTCGGATCGGGGTTTTGCCGCCGGCCGGGGAACGGGAGCTTCCCTGTCGGAGGAAACGATGTTGGAATGCTGTTCCCGCATGTTTTCGATTTTAATGTTGGTCAGGCTTCCGTACCTTTGGCCGTAAGACAGCACTTCCCCCGGCTGTTCCGAGTGGATATGTACCTTGACGAAGCCGTTGTCGTGGATGACCAGGAGGGAGTCCCCGAACCGGTTTAAATCGCGGCGGAATTTTTCTTCGGAAAAGGGATGAGCCTTCAGCTTCTCTTCCTCGAGCTTCACCATGAACTCGGTGCAGTAGCCGAATTGGATATCTTCCGTATCCATGAAGCTTTGCACGGTTTTATGATGTTCCTTTTTCACCAGCTGTTCCATCACCGCGGAAGGATCGGACAAGCCTTGCGGCTTTTCCCCTTTCAGCGCGGACAAGAATCCTTCGTAAACGTAGACGAGCCCTTGCCCGCCGCTGTCGACGACCCCCACTTCCTTCAAAACGGGCAAAAGATCGGGGGTCCTGCTCAAGGACTCCTTCGCCGCAAGCAGCGTCTTTTCCATCACGACGGCCAAATCCTTCTCCTTCGCCGCCGTCTCCATCGCCTTTCTGGCGGCGTCTTTGGCAACGGTCAAAATCGTCCCTTCAACGGGCTTCATCACGGCCCGGTAAGCCGTCTCCACACCCGCGTTCAAGGCCTTCGCGAACTCCATGGCATCCAGGCTTTCTTTCTCTTCGATCGCCTTGGCAAAACCGCGGAACAGTTGGGAAAGAATGACGCCCGAGTTCCCCCTGGCGCCCATGAGCAGCCCTTTGGACAGCGCCTTCCCCACATTTCCGATATGGTCCTGCAAATGGTTTTTCACTTCGTTCGCCCCGGAGTTCATCGTCAGCTTCATGTTCGTTCCGGTATCGCCGTCCGGAACCGGGAAAACGTTCAGCGCATCAACGTTTTTCGCATTTTCCGACAGGTGGTGAAAACCCTGGAAAATCATGTCTGCGAATCGTTTCCCATCCAATACCGTAATTGCCACAACGTCTCCTCCTTACTTACGGGTTGATAACCCGGACTCCTTGTACGAATATATTTACCGAGTCCGCCGCAAGGCCGATCGTTTTTTCCAATACGTATTTGACTTTCGTCTGCACGTTGGCGGCCACTTCGGAAATCTTCGTTCCGTAGCCGACAATGATGTACATGTCAATGTGGATTTGGCCGTTTTCCTGGCGCACAACGACCCCTTTGGAATAGTTTTCCTTCTTTAAAATTTCCGAGATCCCGTCCCTGATCTGGTGTTTGGACGCCATGCCGACGATTCCGTAACAGTCGACGGCCGCTCCGCCGCAAATTTGGGCAATCGTTTCGTTGGAAATTTCAATATGTCCGTATTTCGTCTTCAATTCAATGGACATTCTAACTCCCCCTTTTGGAATAGGACGAAGACTGAACCCATTTTACTATACTCGATCCTTAATGAAAAGTCTATCATATCAGGAAGGAATTGGCCGCAGAACCTTCCTTTGTTCACAGTTTCTCAAATCTTCCGGACGGCCCGGCCGGTTAAAAAAGATCGTCTTTCCATGCCTGTTTCCTCCTTGGGCGTCCGCCCGGTTCCGCCGGCGGTTTGGCGAAAAGAGGGTCCTTCGCCGCAAATGCCCCTCCTTTTCACGCAAAACGAACAAAGTTGGAAAGGCCGGATTTCCCGCACCGGCCGAAAAGCCGCCGCCAAGGGTTCGCAGATCGGGCACGGCTTGTTCCCCCTGTTTCCCCTTCTCCCCTTTGTCCTTTCTTTCGCGAAAAGGGCCCGGACCGGTCCGCGGACGCGCCGCAAGGGGACAAAAGGCGGACGAACAACACAAATCCGGCCGAAATATGTCAAGCGTCAGTGAAAATGTCATATTAACGCGTCAGTGAATATGTCACTGATATATTTACTTTGACCTTAGTCCATTCAAGCCGGTTTCAGTTCCTTTGAATTCGTGGGCCTATATTTGCGCCAAGGATGATCAGGTCCGGGTTTGTAAGATTTCTTCTCTGAGCTCTCCTTTTTCTTTTCAGGAGTTTTTGCCGCTTTGTCCCGGGTTGCTTCCTTCAAGGGATAGGGCTTGCCTTTGTACCAGACAAACAGTCTGCCATCCAGCGTTTTTCGGACTTCCACCGGCGTTTTGGCCGGAATGGTTGGACTGGAATTTGGGACGTCGAGGATGTACGTTTTTCCTCGGTAGGAGATGGTTTCTCCAGGTCCCACCTTCCGTTGATCGCGAAAACAAAGAATCAAATCCAGTGTCTGTCCCGGTTCCAAAGGAACAAAGGCACTTTCCGGTTCAAGAGGCGCTACGGCAAACTTCTCGTTATGTTCTTTGATCAACTCCGGAAGGACTTGGTTTGCCTCCTCCAGGGTCTGGATGCCGCGCAGGCGCAACTCGACAACCCAACGGTCCTGCAGGGTTTGAAAGAGGCGTTCGATCCGTCCTTTGGCCTGTGGGGTCA